>JAGWAW010000049.1 GCA_021296165.1 Nitrosopumilaceae archaeon
CACCTGCTTTTCGAGCGCGGCCATGCGCGCCTCTGTCCCACGCAATGCGTGGTTGGGATCTGCGCCCATATATGATCGAGCCTGTTGTCAAGCACCCAGTCATCTTAGGCTGGTTGTGGAGGGGGGGTTGAGTGTGTACCCCGAAACCTCCATAATTGTTAATAACCCCCTCCCGTTCAGGGCTCGCATGAAAGGAGCACTGCTGGCAGCGGTAGCAGTCACGTTGGCGGCTGCCGCCTATCCAGCGTACGCCGATGATTACGCGGCATCCCTCCAAGATGTTATTGATATTTGGACTGACCTGCGAAACGACTATCTGGCCGAGAGCTTCTTTGGCGAGTCGTACACGACGCCTGAGATGGCGGCGGTGGAGACGGTGAACGGCGCCATAGGCCTGTACGAATCCACCAGGGCGAATCCCCAAGTTCAGGTCACCCAGCGTGGCACATTTGTCCAGCACCCCATAAACCCGTACGGCACCACGGTGGTAGCCTTTGATGTGATCAACTCGATGCACACCAGCGAGGAGGTCTACCCGTTCGTCATCGACGCCGGCACGCTGAAGGTGCTGGCGGAGGGGGCATTCCCCGGCACCGTGGGACTGTCCGCCGTCTTTCTAGATGATGCCGACCGGCCCGCAGAGGAGATCCTAAAAGACCTGCAGGAATCGGAGGGAACCTGGGTGAGCTATATCTTTAACAACCCCAGTACCAGCAGGTACGACGTCAAGCATACCTATCTGTCCCTGTACGACGGCTACATCTTTGGCTCCGGATACTACGAGTCTCCCGACCAGAGGGCTCTGGAAGGCTTAGAAACCATGGTCCGCATGTATGATGCCGACGGGACCGGCTCGTTTGCAGCCATCCCTGCCGACTACGGCGTCTCCTTCGTGTTGGAGGCCGGGACGCTAGAGGCCATGGCGCATACAAACCCAGACATATCCGGAAGCGCCATCAGTGACGCGCTAGCAACCACTTGGAGCCTCGAGTCCCTCTCCGACATACTGGCCAGGCACGGAAGCCTGTGGGTGAGCTACCCGTCGGCAGAACAGCAGCCCGGCAGCGAATACGTCCGGGCCAACCTTCGGCTGCACGACGGCCATGTCTTCGGGTCAGGCTACGGAATCACGCCGGAGACCAGAATACAGTCGCTGACGCATGAGGCCATACAGTTGTACGAAATGGAGGGAGAGGACTCCTACCCGATAATTACATCGATGAAGGGAACGTTGCAGTTAGTATTGGAACCCGGCGACAACATTGTGCTGGCGTTTGCCGGGCGGCCCAATCTGGTCGGCCAGACCATAGGCACTGGCATATTAGATCAGGACCCACAGGCATTAGGACTATCCGATACCCCAGGACAATGGACAGACAACGTCTTCATAGACCCGCTGGCAACATCCGCTGCAGAGCTGCGCCGCAGCTCTTGGCTAGTCCTGCACGATGGCCACATATTCGCCGCCGGGCGCGTCTATTCACCAGAGGCAGCTTCCATCGAGGCAGTTGACGCGGCCATTGCCCTGTACAAGACGCATGGCGAGGAGGCGTTTGACCGCATTACTTGGCAGTCTGTCAGGCCCGAGATCATATACCCGTTCGCGCACGTTGCCCAGACGTGGGAGCTGGTGGCGCACGCCGCGGTTCCCGAGCGGGTGGGCGTGTGCTGCGCCGCGCCCATCGCTGCCTCCAACGATCTTGACGCAGCACGCCAAGCCCTAGAGCAGAACCCGGGCATCTGGCTGGAGTACACATTCTACAACCCAATCAGCGACAGGTACGAGTACAAGCGCGCCTGGTTCTCCACCTACGACGGGTATACGTTCGCCGCCGGCTACTACTATGGAAACTTTGATCAGATGGAGCGCACCATCCAAGAAGCCATCGACCTCTACGTTACACAAGGCAAGGATGCCGCCTTTGCGAGCATCAACGCTATGAGGGCCACCGGCGTAAACTATCCACTCATTCTGGACCGCGAAACCTTAGAGATCGTGGCCCACGGCCACAACCCCAACCTCGTGGGGACCAGCATCTTGGACAGGGTGGCGGGCGCATCAGATCTTGCAAGCAAGATTGAGGCAGACCTCCGTAGCGACGGTGATACCACCGTTGGCAATTACGCCGTCTTGAATCTGGCCACCAGATCCTACACAACCCAGACCGCCCTACTCCAGCTGCACGACGGATACATCTTTTGGATAGGGCAACCGTTTGTGGTCTATACTAGATAGGGTGCGTGCGCAGCATGATGGACGGCTGGCGTGTGGCCTGCCCTGGTATGCCAAGCAGCGCCGCGGTCCGGTCACCGACATGTCCGGCAGTATAGGCCAGACGCTTCGGTAGAGATATTTGGAGTTCAAGAGACGTTGGCGCTCCTACCGCCCGTCTGCATCATTGCAAGTCATACCACACATGACGGAGACTGGCCGGCACCCACATCCTAATCTACCTCCACAGCCATTCCATGGCGTTTTATGTCCGGGCATTCCGGGGGAAGCGCCAGACCCCCCGCCTTTCCCAAGTCGGTTCCGGAGCCCGTCTATGCTTCCCTTCATGTGGCGCTTGCACCATTTCGGACTCATGCCCCGAGCACGCGCAGTTCCCCTGCAGATTCTGAAGCGTTCTTGCCGTCGATCCGGACAGACAGCACCAGCTGCCACGCGTCTGGAGGCGCCAACATCCCTTTCTGCCTTGTGTGTTCTCATGAGTTCGCGCTTCTCGGATTCGGTCGTCAATGGGATGGGCAGATGATCCTGATCCTTAAAGATTTTATTGATCAATGCACCTATAGACAGGTGCCGCGAAATCCTGCCACACGGTACGCCCTACCGGCTTTTGTGTACAGACCGGAGATAAAAACCCGGTCAAAAGCACTTACCTTAAAATTGTCCGGCGAGCTTGGTGTCGCATGGTCAATCCTAGGGCGTGGCTGGCCGAAGGCCTCGCCACGTACGCCTTGGTATTCTTCGGGCCGCTCTCCATCATAGTGGCCATCGCATACTTCGGAGAGGGGCTCAACCCGCTCAGCGTCCTGTTCATATCGCTGGCCCACGGCGGCACCATAGGGATCATGATTTACGCCTTCGGCCACATCTCCGGGGCGCACATCAACCCAGCGGTCACCATCCCCATGATTATCGTGCGAGAGATCCCCGTCAAGGACGGCATAGCGTACGTCGGGGCGCAGGTGGCAGGAGCCATCGTAGCCGCCCTGACGCTTCTGGCCATATTCCCGGAGCTTGGCATGGCCGTGAACTTGGGAACGCAGCCGGGGCCCGGCGACATGCTCAACAACAGCGTCGCATCCGGCTTTGCGGTGGAGGCCATACTGACCTTCTTCCTGCTGGTCACCATATGCATGACGGCGGCCCACAAAAAGGCCAGCGCCGGCTGGGCCGGGTTTGCCATCGGCGGGATGGTCTTCCTGATACACCTGGTGGGCATACCCCTCACGGGAGCATCGGTGAATCCGGCCAGAACGTTCGGTCCGGCCCTGGTATCGGGTTTCTGGGAGTTCCACTGGATGTACTGGGCAGCCCCCATAGTGGGCGGGATAATAGCGGTGGTGCTAATGAAGTACATCTACCTTAACAAAGACTAGAGTGCACGCATCCTGCCTTATTCGCACCACTATTGATCTTTGCACCGGGACGTCGGTGTACGGGCCGGTAGTCCGGGTCGGTCAACATTTCTGGTAGAATGGTATGAATGCGTGCAAATTACCGACTTCCCAACTCTTATATTGAAAATACAGAGGCCGACCACCGTGAAGTCCGCGAGGATCACCGGCCCCAACCAGCCCTTGGAGCTGGAGGATGCCGACAATCCTTCTCCTCAGGGACCGCAGGTGTTGGTGAAGGTCGCGGCGACCGGCGTCTGCCACAGCGACCTGCACCTGTGGGAGGGCGGGTACGATCTGGGGGACGGCACGTTCATGAAGGTGACCGACCGCGGGGTCAAGTATCCGGTGACCCCCGGGCACGAGGTGTCCGGCGAGGTATACCTCACCGGCGAGGAGTCCGGCGGATACAGCGCCGGCGAGAAGGTCCTAGTGTACCCTTGGGCCGGGTGCGGATCCTGCCCCGCGTGCAGGGCAGGCAACGAGAACCTGTGCGACGCGCCCCGCTCGCTGGGAGTCTTCCAGAACGGCGGCTACTCCGACTACATGATGGTACCGCACCACAAGTATCTGGCCCGGCTGGACGGCGTGGATCCCGAGGCGGCCACATCCTTGGCATGCTCGGCCCTCACCGCGTACACTGCCATAAAGAAGGCCAACGCCAACTCGCCGGAGAATATGGTCATCATCGGAGCCGGCGGGCTGGGGCTGATGGGCGTACAGATAGCCGGGGCGATCACCGACGCCACCATACTGTGCGTGGATCTGGACGAAAAGAAGCTGGAGATGGCCAGGAAGCTGGGTGCCCACCACACCCTAGTCTCCGGCAGCGAGGACACCGCCGACCGCATAATGGCCACAACCGGCGGCTTGGGCGCCGACAGCGTGGTGGACTTTGTCAACGTCACCGCCACCGCCAAGGTTGGAATCGATATACTGCGGAAGAGGGGCAATCTGGTGCTAGTGGGGCTCTTCGGCGGATCCTTGAACATATCTCTGGTCACCATACCCCTCAAGTCAATAACCATACAGGGGGCATACACTGGAAACTACGACGACATGGTGGAGCTGATTGATCTGGCTCGGCGCGGAGTGATCAAGCCGGTGATATCCAAGAGGTATCCTCTGGAGGAGGCCAACACCGCCTTGGAGGATCTCCGGCACCACAAGATCATGGGCCGGGCAGTCATAAAGCCGTAGGGCCCACTCGGCTAGGTACAACCAAACGAGGACTCTGCATGGTAATATAGCCGGGCTGGCATCCCACCCGCATGGCGAACACCAAAAACGAGGCGGAGGCGACCGCCAGGGTCGAGGCCGCCCTCTATGCGGCGGGCAGGCCCTTGGGCATGGACGAGTTGGTGCGCGCCTCGGGCACAGCCTCCAAGATCAAGACCGCCGAGATACTGGACGGGATAGCGCGGAGGACCCGCAGGGCGTTCACGGCGCTGGAGGTGGCTCGCCTCCCTGACGGCTCGCATGTGCTACAGCTGAAGCCCGAGTATGCCATGACCGTCCGAAAGTTTGCCGCCAGGCCCCTCCTGCCCCGGGCCACCCTCAAGACGCTCTCGTACATAGCGTACATGCAGCCGGTCTCATCCAAGCAGCTGGTGGAGACGCGGGGAAGCGGCGTATACGCGCACATAAAGGAGCTGAGCCGCATGGAGTTCATAACGTACCAGGACGCCGGCCGCCACAAGATATACACCACCACCGAGAAGTTCGGCAAGTACTTTGGGACGCCTGGCGATGCCGAGGATATCAAGAAGCACCTCTTTGCCAAGCTGAAGAAGGGTCCAGGTCCGCAGACCACGCTTTAAATTAGAGGCATGGGGCCTCCGCGCCATGCGGAAGACTGTGGAGAATCTGGCAGTGAGCAAGATTACCGGCGGCAGAAGGCATCCGCTGCGAATTCGGCGCAAGTACGAGATGGACCGCTACCCCAACGAGGCGCTGGCCCGGGACGAACAGGTGACAGTCACCCGGCGCACCCGGGGGAAGCGCTCCAAGACGGCCCTCAAGACGGCCGAGTTCGTCAACCTGTCGGCAGCCGGCAAGAAAGTCATCAGGTCAAAGATACTCAAGGTCTTGGACAACCCCACCAACAACGACTACAGGCGCCGGGGCGTCATAACCCGCGGAGCCCTGCTAGAGACGGCCGAGGGCGTGTGCAGAGTGGTCTCCAGACCCGGGCAGGATGGGGTCGTAAACGCCATCCTCACCGAACAGGATAATTAGCGCCCAGAACCACGCCGGTATATTGAAGAGAGTTGCCCTGCTGGGCTGCGGGTATATCGGCACGCAGCTGGCCTTGGCGATAGACTCGGGGCGCGTCCCAGCCCGGCTGGAGCGCGTCTATGATGCGTCCGCGGAGGCTGCCCGGACTCTGGTCTCCAAGCTGAACTCCAAGCCGCAGATAACCGAAAATCCGCACCTGCTCTCGTACCCCCCGGTGGACATCGTGGTGGAGGCCGCCTCCCAAGGAGCCGTTCGGGAGGTGGCGCTCAGCGTTCTGCAGAACCGACGGGACCTGATGGTGATGAGTGTGGGTGCTTTCATGGACGAGGCCATCAGAGAGGTACTCGAGGAGGCCTGCGGGGACTACCAATCCAGGATATACCTGCCCTCCGGTGCTGCGGGCGGGCTGGATGCCATATCCGCCGCCCGTCACGAGATAGAGCGCGTCAGCATAACCACCACCAAGAACCCGGCCTCGCTGCGCGGTGCCCCGCACTTTGAAACGGAGGGTATGGACGCGGACTCGATAACCGAACGCACCATACTGTACAGAGGAGGCGCCGCCGAGGCGGTCAGGAGGTTTCCGGCCAACGCCAACGTGGCCGGAGCCGTTTCAATGGCGGCGGGCAGGGAGGCCGAGGTTGTAGTGGTGGCGGATCCGGACGCCGAATCCAACACCCACACCATACGCGTCCGGGGCGGCTTCGGCTCCATGGAGTTTACGACCAGCAACGTGCCGGAGCCGTCCAACCCGCGCACCAGCCGGCTGGCGGCGCTATCGGCCGTCCGCACCCTGTACAACTACTGCGCAGGCGGCGTCAAGACCGGCACTTAAACACCGCCCGGAAGACCTAGCGGCAAAAATCGCCACCATCTACATCATGTGGTCAGTAACTGGCATACCAACATTCTGTTTAAATTCGATATGGACATTAATTCCAGATTGTGCAGTTGCAGATGGATGGCCTGGCCGACCAAATCAGGCGGCTCAAGGAGGAGAGGGATGCGGTCATCTTGGCCCACAACTACCAGGTACCTGAGGTGCAGGACGTGGCCGATATTGTTGGGGACTCGCTCAACCTCTCCCGGCAGGCGGCCAAGGTCTCCCAAAAGGTGATAGTCTTCTGCGGGGTGCATTTCATGGCCGAGACGGCGGCCATAATAAGCCCCCAAAAGCGGGTACTTATACCCGACGTGGAGGCGGGCTGTTCGCTCTCCGACTCAATAACCGCCGAGGAGTTGAGGGAGTGGAAGGCCAAGCACCCCGGGGCCGTGGCAGTGGGGTACGTGAACACCACCGCGGAGATAAAGGCGGAGCTGGACTACTGCTGCACATCCTCCAACGCCGTCGGCGTGGTGCGCGCCATACCCGCAAACAGGGAGATACTCTTCCTGCCCGACATGTTCTTGGGCTCGTACGTGTCCAGAATGACCGGTCGGAAGAACATGCGCATCTGGGCCGGCGAGTGCCACGTCCACGCCGGAATAAGCGCCCAGGACATCGACAAGAAAATAAGATCGATGAAGGATGCCGAGTTCGTAATACACCCCGAGTGTAGCTGCACCACCCCGATGCTGTACGACCTGGCTTCGGGCAGGTACGACGGCAGGCCCGTCTCGGTTCTGTCCACCGAGGGTATGATGCGCCACGTGACCGAGTCGGGGTCGAAGAACTTTGTGGTGGCCACCGAGACTGGAATTCTGTACCGCATGAGGCGGCAGAACCCACAAAAGACGTTCGTGGCCGCCTCAGACAGGGCCGAGTGCCAATACATGAAGATGATCACGCTGGAGAAGGTGTACCGCTCCCTAGCCGAGGACAGGTACCACGTGACCGTAAAGCCCGACATAGCCGCCAAGGCGCGCAGGGCGATAGACAGGATGCTGGCCATAAGCTGAGTCCGGTGTCCGGCGCATTTAATGGCCCGTCGCATGCCCTATACTCCCTGCCACCGGAGGTTTTTGGGGGCGCTTCCATCCACAGGACCCGCGGAAACTTGCCTGCCGGAGTCCGAAGGCAGGATGCCGAAATATAGTGTAGCGTGTACGTGGTGTGGTGTTTTATTCCGTGCTGCCGTGCACGATCCGCCTGTGCCCACCCACAACCACAAAACGGCGTGAGGCGTCTGCGCGTGGCCAAAACACATCGGCGCATAACTATGCCGCTTGCTCAGACATGAAGGGAACCATCCGGCCGGTATTGGCGAATAATATAGTTCGGCTGCGCCACAGAACAACATAGAAAAACACCACACAAACTGTGGCCCACTTAGTCACATTCTGGACATGTCCTAGAGTTTGGCTTCGTGGCGTGCTGAATTTTCCGTTCACATTGCTCAATTTGATGCCAATAACTTGCCGTCTCATCACGTAGCCGTCTGCACTATGATCATATTTATATTATAGCAATTTGTAGAAATGGTGCGCAGAATGATCTGCAAAGCCATCCAATTTGGACGGTACTCCGGTCAATACGGAATTTAAGAGGGATGTTATAATCCAAGTCGTGTTATAATCGGGAATTATATGCCCAAGTATCCGTAACGCGCGCCTACCTTCCCAAATGCTTTATGGTGCTTAGTGTCGTGGGTCGACTCCATGCCGGAGACGTGATTAGCAATAAGGATTCTACGCTCAAAGTCCCCAAGATTTCACGCTCAAAATGCCAATTACTAATCATGCGTCCGGTGCTGCGCATACCGGTACTGGCGGCTTCCGGGCACGTCCCCTGCCGCGCCTTTCAGGGGCAATTCCCTTCCCCGCAGGGACGGCATGCCGACTCTTCCGGGCCGGCATTCGGACGCGTATGGCAGGCCCGGGCAAGCCACAACCGCCATCAGCACCCCTACATGGCAGTCCTGCTACATGGTCATATCCGGAGGGCCGACCGGTTCGTTCCGGTCAGTCGTTTTGGCCGTTTCGGGTTTTAGCGTACTGTTTTGTATGGTATGTTTTACAAAATAATTTAAGAATAAACATGAAGTTGCAGAGCCTCCGGAGCAAGCTGGCACGACCAAAAAGCGTGGCAAAAAAGGTTTTAAGAGAATATGATACACGCCGCAACATGACCAGAAGCATCAAGGTGCTGGTGGCAAAGCTAGGGCTGGACGGCCATGATCGCGGCGCCCTGGTGCTGTGCCGGGCCTTCCGGGACGCCGGCATGGAGGTGATATACTCAGGGCTGTTCGCAACCCCCGACAGGGTGGCCCAGATGGCCGAGGACGAGGATGTCGATGCCGTGGCCATGAGTCTGCTGAACGGCGCCCACAACACGCTGTTCCCCAGAGTCGTCTCCAAGATCAAGGAGAAGAACCTAAACGACGTGCTAGTGGTGGGCGGCGGTGTCATACCACAGGCCGACCACAAGGGACTGATGGAGTCAGGTGTGGACGGAGTCTTCGGACCGGGCACCCCGCTGTCCAGCATAATAGAGCACATAGAGAATGGTGTATCGAAGTTGAGAAAAATATGATGGCTACTCGGTGGAGTCGGGCCACATCATCTTGCGCATGCGGCGGCCCACCTGCTCTATCTGGTGGCTCTCCATCTGCTTGAGGTACCGATCAAAGGAGTTGCGGCCGTTCTTCTTGTAGTCGCTTACCCACTCCTCGTTGAAGGTGCCGTCCTGTATCATGTCCAGCACCCTCTTCATGTTGGCCTTGGTCTGGGCATCCATCACCATAGGTCCCCGCGTCAGGCCGCCGTACCTGGCCGTCTCGCTGACGCGGTTCCACATGCCATTGATGCCGTAGCGCTGGATCATGTCCACTATGAGCTTCAGCTCGTGGAGCACCTCAAAGTAGGCGATCTCGGGCTGGTAGCCGGCCTCCACCAGCGTCTCAAAGGCGTTGGTTACCATGGAGGCAGCTCCGCCGCACAGGTCCGCCTGCTCGCCGAACCAGTCTGTCTCCACCTCCTCTTGGAACGTGGTTTTGATTAGTCCCGCCCGGGCACTGCCTATGGCCTTGCCGATGGCCAAAGTCCGGTCCCAAGCAGAGCCGGTGTGGTCCTGGTGCACGGCGACTATCGACGGCGTGCCAAAGCCCTGCAGGTACGTCTCCCGCACCTTGGAGCCTGGCCCCTTGGGGGCGACCATTATGATGTCGATGTTCTTGGGGGCCTCTATCCACTTCCAGTGGATGGCCGCGGCGTGGGAGAACGAGAGTGCCTTGTTCTCAGCCAGATGCGGGGCTATGTCACTCCGGTACACATCAGCCTGCACCATGTCCGGTATCAGGACGTGTATTATGTCTGCTCGGCTGCACGCCTCGGCGGTCTCAAGGACAGTGTGGCCGTCGGCCTGGGCCCGGGCCCAGCTGGCGCCGCCCTTCTTGAGGCCCACCACCACATTCAGCCCGGAGTCCTTCATGTTGTTGGCCTGCGCGTCCCCCTGAATGCCGTACCCCAGAACCGCCACGGTCTGGTTCCTTATGGAGTCTAGAGAGATGGAATCGCCTTTCCATGTCTGTGCCATGGCTTGGCTGCCGCAGTGTTACAATATTAACCAATGCAGAAGCGGCGGTGCGGTCCCGGGCACCAGAGCGGGCCGCCGGAGCGTGTGCTCCGCACAGCATCTGCCGCCGTCTTATCCGCCGGATCCTGCCGGAATACACCCGGCGGCAGCCATAGAACCGACGCTTCTTCCGTCCGTTCAGGAGGACGTCGGCAAGAGAGGTATCGGATCTTTTACGGAAGCCGCTATATAGCCAGCCGCCGCACGCGGGATATTGGTCTCCAGAACCATCATGATCGGCGGGGCGGCTGCTGCGGCAGTCTGCATCGCGGTCGCCGCCTCGTTTGCGCTGAATGCCCAAGAGGCGCCGGAGATGGAAGAGACACAGCTGTCCGAAGCGCCGGCGGCTCCGCCGGAGGTCATCGCCCTGCTGCTGGACAACGGGTACACACCGCTGGGAGATGAGGGTGCGCCCGTCACGCTGGTCGAGTTCGGCGACTACCAGTGCCACTTCTGCAACGTCTTCTTCCACAACACAGAGAGTGACATCATATCCGGCTATGTAGATGAGGGGCTGGTCAAGATGGTCTTCCGGGACTTTACCATAATAGGCCCCGACTCCATAACCGCCGCCCACGGGGCCAGATGCGCCGAAGAGCAGGGACTCTTCTGGGAGTACCACGACGTAGTGTACTCGAGCTGGGACGGTGAGAACACCGGGTGGGCGTCCCTGAACAACCTCCACTCGTACGCCGATGAGGCGGGGCTGGACGTGCAGGCGTGGTCCGAATGCATGGAGTCAGGTGAGTACTACAACCTGGTGTCGGCCAGCACCCAAGACGCCCGAAGCCTGGGCCTGGGCGGAACGCCGGCCTTCTTTGTCATAGCTCCCAACGGCGTGGTCCTCAAGATACAGGGGGCCCAGCCCTTCGAGGTCTTTGAGCGCGTCTTCGATGAGATTCTGGGAACCTAGCATCCACCCGGCCTTGTCCAAAAATCTGCGACAATATGATCATGAACCCACACCCGCTGCCAAGGCCCGCTAGGGACCGAAAGGC
>JAGWAW010000050.1 GCA_021296165.1 Nitrosopumilaceae archaeon
TCTGTCATGTTTCGGCTGGCCTCCTACTGCTAAAGTGTGCATCGCTGATCGGTCTCCCTCTAGCGGGGTCCCCCCCATATACCATGCCACAATGGAAAAAACGCGCCAACTGGGAACCGCACACCAGAAAAGGTGACGGGCGCTAGAGTCCACGTACGAGCATGTGGTGTCCAACGACAGCCTGACTTTGCTCGCGTGCCCATGGGCCGCCTGACGCATCATGGCTCAGAACAGCAACCAGTCCAATACTCTGCTGGCCTGGCCTGCAACTCTCACAACTACCGCGGCAGCTTGGACTGAGACAGTACCTGGTCCCTGTACTCTGGCAGTCGAGGATCATACGGATCCAGCCCGATTGCCCGGTCATAGCAGCCCAGCGCCTCGTCGTACTTACCCAGTTCCCTGAGTATGTCGCCCCTCATCCCCCAGCACTTTGCGATATCCGGGACCACCTCAATGGCGGTGTCTAAAGTCTCGAGCGCCTCTCCCCCTAGCCCGGCTTCACTCAAAAAGCGCGGATCCGCACTACAGCACTATGCTTGTCACATACATGATAAGCAGGCCGGCGGCCAGTCCGCCGCATACATGCGGCGAGGTCATTCCGCCGGGCCCCCGGGCCACCCACCGCGCCACCGTGACGGCCACCTGGAACGCGGCTCCCGAACCCACCGCCAGGAACACCACCGAGGATATCGGGGAATACGCAAAACCCCCCGCCCAGGCGCCCAGCACCGCCGGGAACCCCGCTACAACCCCCAGCATAACCAGGCGGCGCGCCACGCGGTTGCGGCCGGCCAGCGGCGACGCTATGGCTATCCCCTCGGTGGTGTTGTGCATGGCAAAGCCGGCCAGCAGGTACACCGAGAAGGCCGCCGACCCCAGGCTGATGGCGGCGCCCAAGGCCAGCCCCTCCCCGAAGTTGTGCAGCCCTATGCCCACCGACACCATCAGGGCGGCCCCCATGGCCGAGCCGGAGCCGAGGGCGCCGGTCGAGGCCAGTCTGCCTGACACATACTGCAGGGCCAGGAAGGCGCATCCCGCCGAGGCCAGCACCAGCAGCGCCCCGTTCATAGACCCGGCCAGGTTCTCGGCGGAGACCCCCAGGGCCTCCTCGGCCGAGTCCACCCCTATGAACAGCAGCAGCCCCGCCGTCAGCGCCAGAAAGAAGGAGATACTCTTCTGGTTCAGGCGGCGTATGAAGGGCAGCCACGCCAGGCCTATGAACACGGGTATCACCCCCATGTAGGTGCCGGCCAGTGCCAGCAGCCCCGCCTGCTCCAAGTCCACCGGGACGGCGGGCGCCGCCGCCTCCACCACCCGCTCGAAGCGGGTCCCGTCGTGTACGGTAACCCCGATGGCGTACGGCTCGGCCTCGTTCCACGCGTATGGTATCCTGAGTACGGCCGTCTCAAAGCGCTCCAGATGCCCGTCCGGCTCCACGGCAGACGGCTGTATCCGGTCGTTTATGTCCCCCTGGACTATGTCCACGGGTACGGGGCCGGTGTTGCGCACCACGACGCGCACCTCCGAATCCACAAAGTCCACCCGCTCTATGGTGATATCCGGAAGTGGGTCAATCCCCGCCGTTATCCCCCCCGGCCCGGTTATGAACGCCACCAGTCCGGCCACCAGAACCAGCGGCACCAGTCCGGCCGCTATGACCCGGGGCGTCAACTCGGGCCGTCTACCAGAAAGGTCCCCACCCAGCCCTTCTCGGAGAACTCCACCTTGTGGGCGTGGAAGACGTACTGGCCCGGGTACGAGTACGAAAACTCCAGTATGCCCCGCTCGGTCTGCGAGAGAGTCACCATGTCGGTGTAGTGGGACGGCACGGTGTCCGTCCCGGTGGGGTAGTAGTAGTACAGGTTGCCGTGCAGGTGGAAGTTGTTTATGGGGTCAAACTCCACCATGTTGACGGCGTACACCCGCACCAGCTCGTCCTGCTGTATCCGTATGGGGTGGTGCTGGTAGTAGAAGGGGACCGTATTTGCCGCGTAAAAGTTGTTCTCGCCGTCAAAGTCCGTGTCAAAGCCGTTCAGCACCATCACCATCTCGTCGGCCGCCGGGCGACCCCCCGCCGGGTCCACTATGAACACCCCATACAAGCCGTGCACTATATGCTCCTCCAGCGGCATCACGTGGCAGTGGTACGGGTGGACCCCCACGGGCCCTGCCTCGAACTCGTAGGTGAACTGCCCCCCGCCGGGCCCCACGATCTCAAAGACACCATCCATCTCGGCGGGGTGTATCCCATGGAAGTGCATCGTATGCTGCTTGGAGCCCTGGTTGATGAACTGTATCCGGACTATGTCCCCCTCGGTAGCCCGGATGGTGGGCCCGGGGACCGTCCCGTTGTAGGTCCAGACGTTGTAGAACACCCCCGGCGAGATCTCCTGCACCTGGTCGTCCCGGGCTATGATGGTGTACTCCCGTATGGTCTGGCCGTCCTCCTGCGACACCCTCCCATACTCAAAGTTGCGCAGGTACTCGTCGGGGTCAAACTCGACGGTGGACGCCGTGTACAGCGGGTCCAGCACCTCCCCCGTGGTGGATATGACGGCGCCCGAGTGGGTTATGAACCGCTTCTCGACGACGGCGGTGGTGGATCCGGGCAGCAGCACCGCCATGCACAGGGCCGCCATCGCCGCCACCGATATGGCCATCATACTCCGGGGCCGCATGGCATATGGTATGGAGTGGTTAATATAAAATTTAGCCTAGGCTAACTTTTTTAGCACAGGCTAACTTTTTGGCCGTACAAGCCGCACGGTTTTAATCCGCCCGCCCCGACACCATGCCATGGAACGGCCCACCCTCATACTGCTCGGCATGGCGGGCCTGCTGGCCGCCGGGCTGGGGCTCTCCGTGTACGCGGGGACGGTTGTGTTCGAGGATATCGTGTTGGTCGAGTCGACCGTCTCGGTGGGTACGCCGCTGGAGGTGACCGCACCCATACCTCCGGGCATGGGGATATTCGCCCTGGACGTGCAGGACTATGAGGAGGGCATGGAGCTGCGGGCGCGCGTGCTGGGCCCACTGGGGCATACAATGACCTCTGTCCAGATAGTCTCGGCCCAGTACGAGGGCACGTTCGAGACAGAGGAGCACTACGAGTATACGCTGGTGGTCGAGTCGGACAGCACGAGCCCCCTAAACGTGGTGGGCGCCCTGGGCCCCGTACCGGACGCCGCCAAGACCTCGCTGGGCTTTGTATCGCTGTACATGCTGCTGGTGGGGATGGTGGGCATGATCGTGTCCACCATATACATGGTGTGGTGGCGGCGGCGCCACTAGTTGAGGTACGAGTCCATCACCGTGACGCTGTCCACTATCCCGCTGTAGTCCTCATCCTCCAAGATGCCGGCCAGCTTCTCGGCGTCGGCCTCGTACGTGCCGTCCCGCACGGCCAGAAAGCCGTGCTCCACCAGGTACGAGAGCCGCTGTCGCGTGTCGTCTTCGGACATGCCGCACTGCTCGGCCAAGTGAGATATGTCCTTGGGGCCGTCCTCCAGCGCCGCCAAGGCCGGGGCCGTCTCCTCGTCGAAGAGGCACTCCCGGAGGCGGTCCTTGTCATACGTCATGGTATGGGGCGGAGGGGGGTCGTTTATGGCTCTTTTGGCGGGCCGCTGGGGAATGTGGAATCCCAAAAGTAGTTCCGCCTGCTGGCAAGTCCCCATGTCTCAGGATGTCCCCTCCTATCCGAGTTTGGATTGCCTCTTTTCCTTGAGAATTTCCACTCCGCTGCGATATTACGGAGGTGTATTTCCACTCCGCCATACGTCTGCACGGATTCAGGAGTGCGCCCGCCTTCATTCCACCACGTACTCCTCTTTGGTTTGTTTGTCTACAACGGTGGTTCCTGCAGGGGGCATCTTTCTCTGGAATGCATCCAAGGGGTCTCAAGATTGTCAAAGTCAAGCGACCTGTGCGGCCTGTCATAGTTGTACCACTTCATGAACAGGTCGATGGGCTCGCTTGTCCGCATGAGTATTGCCTCGAACTCGGGCAGCTTGCGCTGGATCTCACCATGTATGCGCTCCAGCTTGCTGTTGGTCTGGGGGTGTTTGACGCGCGCCAGTATCTGCCGTATGCCCAGATCCACCAGCCTCTTCTCAAACTCCGACGCCCCCCTCCTTCTGGTCTCGGCCTCGTTTGCGTAGAACTGCGAGCCGTGGTCCGTCATTACAGATGCCGGCTTGCCGTGGCGCTTGATCGCCTCGGGCGTTCTCGGTGTTTGCGTGCTCAAAGACGCCATACCCGGTCACAAAGCGCGAGGCATCGTCCTCATAGCACAGGAACCACCTGCCGTCGTCCAGCTGCTTGTAGTCGGTGTGCCACATGGAGTTGGAATACGTACGCTCGTAGCGCACCCACTTGCGCTTGCCACCCTTCTTCGATTCGGCGTTTGCCATCCCCTCGCTCTTTAGTATGGCATGGATCGTATTATGTGGTATGTGGATGCCGGTGGCCGCCTCTATCACATCCTCAAGTTCATCGGCTCCAAGGTGGGTGGCCTGGCGGTATTCGAGAACCGCCGAATGCTCCCTGCGGCCGGGCATGCTGTTGGGCCGCCTGCCCATGCGCATTGGATACACGACATCCTTCAGGTCGATATTTCTGTACCTGGCGCAGAGTTTTCTGATCCAGCGTGCGGACACGCTCATTTCTTTGGCGATCTTGGAGGCATCTATTCCATTCCGGCGTTTCCTGAGGATGTGTCTCACCTTGGACTCGTCCAGCTTGGCCATTACGCGGATTTTCCGTTTGCCTATATAGCGAGATTGAGTATGCCGCTTGACCCGCCCCCCAATGTTTCCAGTGCGTCGGATGCTCAGGTTGTTACCCAAAGCAGCACCACCCTATACGTATAGTACGGCCCCGCCAGACCGGGGGCGGAACTACTTTTGGGAGTAGAGAGCGGGCCGCTGGGGAATTATATACCAAAGTAGCACGCACACGCGCATCCCACCCGGACCGCAGAGCCTGGTTTTTATACCACGGATGCACCACATGGTACCGTATATGCACCGCTACAAGGGACTCCGGGTATGCCTCACCAACGCGCAGGCGCGCCACATAGACAGTATACGCGCCTCGCAGCGCTTTGTCTACAACTGGGCGGTGGAAAAACTGCTGGCCGACCCGACACTGACGCGGTTTGACCTGCAAAAACTGTTCACGAAGCTCCGCAACTCCACGCCGCACCTGCTGGAGGTGGAGCGCATCTACCAGGACACCGCCATCCACCAGGCGCGCACTGCGGCAGACATATCCAACAAGTACGGGAACGGCAACCTGAAGTTTCGTTCCAAAAAGCGCGGCGGCAGGCTGTCGGTGGCGTGCGACATTCCGCCGCGCTTCATGGACAACATGCATGCGTCGTTCCCCGGGCTCGGTACCATGCGACTGTATGATGAGCAGCCATACAGGTACCCACACAACTGGCTGCATGGTGCCAGGTCGTTCATGCTCGTGGACAAGACGCCAAAGTCATGGAAGCGCGTCAAGCCGAAGGACCGCGTCTACCGCCTGTTTGTATCATATGATATGTCGGAGCCGGAGCCTGCCCATACCGGCGTCGCTGCTGGGCTGGACCGCGGCATAACGAACCCGACGGTGGTGTGCAAGACCGACGGTGACACGGTATCATTCACATGCTATGATACGGCCGTCTCGTTCCGTTCCAACCAGTCCTGGAACGACGAGGCGCGGCGCACCATACAGCGGCGCAACAAGCACTCCAACTCCACGAAAAAGATGAAAAAGCAGCGCAACAACTACAACTGGCACAACGCCAACGCTAGGGACTATGCCGAGTGGCTGCTGGCGAAGGAGATATGCTATGGCGTGGATGTGATATGCATCGAGAATCTCGACATCGAGGCGATGACGCGCAGGGGAAACGCCAGCAAGCGGGGGCTGAACAGGGGGCTCCGGTACATCCGGCACCATTCAATACTCAAGAAGGTGCGCGTGGTGGCGGAGCGGTTGGGCATACGGATCGTGGAGGTCGACCCGCGCCATACCAGCCAGGAGTGCTACGTGTGCTCGCACAGGGAAAAGGAGAACAGGGACGGCGAGAAATTCCTGTGCCTCGCATGCGGCAGGCTCGACAACGCCGACGGAAACGCGTCGGCAAATGTAGTTCAACGGGGGACCGATATCAGGGTTCCCGCGGGGGGAGGAATTGCCCTCGAAAGGCGTGAAATGGGACGGACCCGGAAGCCACCAAAGTTGGTGTGTACAGCTCCGGACGCCATGCGGCGGCGCGAGAGGCAAGCGTGCAATCGTCCCAAGACATCAAGCGCCACGAAGCACCTAGGTAGGTATGCGTATGTTACGCAATGCTACTTTGGTATATAATTCCCGGCCGCTGATGCGGGGTGGTGTGGCGAGCCTTCGCACGGAGCCGTACCCGCTGGTACATCCCCCCATATGCGCCGTCGGCGATGCCGCGGCTGATCCACGCCACGGCCCGTGGTTGGCGTCTGTCCAGTCGCTGCTCGACGTGATCCGGGCGGTGTTTTTTGCACCTTGCGGGCATTGCATTAATTTGGAGCGGCATATGTAGCCTTGTCCAAAAATCTGCGACAAAAAGAGCATAAACCGGATAATTACAAAAGATTCAAACAGTTCGGATGGTGGATTACCGCAACTTGGCGGCTTTAGCTCCCCGCACATAGTCGGAGACCAGCATCCCGGTCATCCCCCCGTCCCGCGCCCAGTAGGACCGCCCGCCGGTCTCGGAGGCCAGCCCCTCCACGTACCCGGCCAGCTCCTCCTCGTCGCTTATCACCACATAGTCCAAGTTTATGCCGTCCCGCCGGCACCTCCGCGCCTCCGAGGAGGTCAGGGATCCCACGCGCCCGTCCACCCCGCGGTACCTGTAGCACAGGTAGACCTGCATGCGGGGGTCGGCATCCAGCCGCATCCCCCTCTCCCCCTCCACCCGGGATACGAGGGCCGGGTCGGGGGCGTAAAAGTGTGAGTAGGGCTTCTCGGAGAGTATGTCGCGGCGCTGCCGCTCGCTCTCCACGAAGCAGGCGCTGGGCTGCCCGTCGGTTATCATCACTATTCGGCGGTTCTCGGCGGCCTCCCCGCGCAGTATCCTCCGGGCCAGCCGCAGCGCCGCCTGGTAGTTGGTATAGTGCAGAAAGTCATCGTTGGCCGTGAACGTCCCCAGATACGGGATGTCGTGCGGACGTATCCTGCATGCCATGGACGCGAACCCTATGACGTGTATGGAGTCGCCGGGGTAGTGCCGGGTGTTCAGCATGTATAGTATCCAGAGGGCCCTCTTGGCGGCCTCTATACGGCTCATTCCGTCGCTCAGCTTGGTCCGCATGGTGGAGCTCAAGTCCAGGCAGTATGCCACCGCGACCCTGCTGTCGGCCTCGGTCACATACTGTTCGATGTCGCCGGGGCGTATGTCCAGGGGGAATGCCGCGTCCCTGGTATGGCGCAGCGAGTTGAGCAGCGTGTCGGGGACGCTCACGCCGGACATGTCGTCGCCGGGTTCGTGGGGTCGGGTGGCGTCGGTGACCGTCTCGCCCGTCCCCGGGAGTGTGGTGTGGTGCCCCCCGGGGCTGCCCATTCCCAGATCCCGCATGATATCGCGGAGCAGCACGCGTCCCACCGCCTCAAAGCCCCGCCGGGTGAGCCACTTCTTGTCGTCGCGGACATAGCCGCGCCCCTCCAAAGCTCGTATGGTGCGGGCGGCGTCCTGGTACGGGGTGCTGTTCTGGTCTGGTGCCGGGTCCGATCCATATGATATAAGGGCCGACTCCATATCCCGGAGGCCGGAGATTCCCCCGCCCATTGCCATGCGGGCCAGCGTCCGGAGGGCCTCCTGCTCGTCGTCCTGCGGCTGCCGGTCGGGGCGGGCGCCGGTCCGGGGCGCCGCGGCCACGTACACGCTAGGCCGGTCCGTATGCATCCTCGCGCCTCTCCAGTATCGGGGGCGTGCGCCAGCGCAGGCACTCCAGGGCCACCTCCACGGCGACGGCGCGCAGTCCGTCTCCGGGGGAGGGCCACCCGGAAGCGTTTGCCGCCTGCACCGCCCCGTCCGGATCGTCCCGCGCGTCACCCGGCACCATGCTCTCTACCAGCCTGCCCAGCGCCGGAAAGTGGCTCAGCTGCTCCCGGTACGAGTCCGGGCCGCCGCTCCAGACGTGGTCCTGGGACACCACGAACATTTTGCCGGCAAACTCGGCGGAGATGGACTCGGCGTCCGCATCGGCGGGGCACATCCGCGCGTACGACTCCCGGAGGGACTCGGCCACTATATCCCGGACGGTCCGGGCCCGGTTCTCCAGGGTGTCGTCCATCTCGGCCAGCCGCACCTTGACGGCCTGCTCCAGGCACCCCATGTCCGAGGGGCGCGGGCAGGCCCGCTCGGCCGGCCGTACGCGCGCCGCCTCGGCCACCAGCACCTCCAGTCCGTGTATTCCGGAGCGGACGCTGACGCCCTTCTCCTGATCTATGCGGTCGTCGGAGCGGGCCCTGCGCACCGCCCCGGCCAGCAGCTCCAGCATTGGCCCGGCCAGCGCGCACGACGGCAGCGAGGCCTCCTGGAGTATTATTTTGATCTCGTCGCGTATGGTGGACGGGTACCGGGTGCGGATGTGGCTGGCCAGCCGGTCGTGGAGCGGCTCTATGATGCGCCCCGAATGGGTGTAGTCGACTGGGTTGGCCGTGGCAAGGAGTGCCAGCCGGGGCTCGAATATGACACGGTATGTGCCCGTCGTGAACGAGCCCTCCTGAAGTACGGAGAGCAGTGCCACCTGCTTGCGGGGGTCCAGCACGGGCAGTTCATCTATGCATAATATGCCGTGCTTGGACTGCATCAGGTGCCCGGCCGAGTACGACTCGATGCGGTACATCTCGATACCGCGCCTGGCCACCTTGATGGCGTCCACGTATCCCACCAGGTCCTTGACGGTGGTGTCGGGGGTGGCCGTTATGAACCTGGAGCGGGCCGTCCCGTCCACCCACTCGATGGGGGCGTCCAGGCCGTCGTTCATGATCGCCCGGGCGGCCTCGGGGCTGACATGGAAACGCAGGGGGTCGGGAATCTCCCCGCCCCCGAGCAGCGCCGCCAGGTCGCCGGGCGGCAGGTCCGTATGTATGTCGTTGGTGGTCCCTCCCCGCACCACCGGGATGGGGGAGAGCAGCGAGGCGGCTATGCCCCGGGCCAGCATCGTCTTGGCCTGGCCCATCTGGCCCACCAAGAGCATGTCGTGGCCGGCCAGTATGGCCCTGTCTATGGAGGGCAGCACGTCCTCATCAAAGCCCACTATGCCCGGGTACCGCTCGGAGCCTGACCGGGCGGCCGCCAGCAGGTTGCGGCGCATCTGCTCGCGGACACCCACCGCCTTGTAGTTGATGCCCAGCAGATCCCCCACCGTCTGGATGTCGCGGTGGTTCTGGGGCACGCCGGGCGCCGCCTCCTCGTACGATGGCGGCGAGTCGTAGCTCTTCTGCACCATGCCCAGCACGTCCATGCCCAGCCCCTCGGAGCTCTGGATTTTTAATGTTCAGAATACGCCGACGGCGTTTCCCCGTGGATTCGTGGAGAACGCGATATTCCGCTGCGCGTTATCGTTGCATGCCGACCCCAGCGGCAAAACCTCTGCCAGCCGGCCGTGTCCGCAATCTTGGCGACGCTGGAGAGGCATGGTACACCAAAGCCTCCCCTCACCCTGAAGGGACGTCGTACGACAGCGCTTATTTTACCGCAGGCGTGGCCCCCACGCATGGCAATATCTGTCCGGCAGATGTACGACATAGAGAACGCCGGCCACGCCATGGGGTTCCACAAGAGGTACATGATGGAGAACGCCGGGGCGGCCGCCGTGCGCCGCCTCCTGGAGTGCGTGCCCGACATCGCCTCAAAAAGTGTGCTGGTGATGGCAGGCTCTGGCAACAACGGAGGCGACGGCCTGGTGATGGCCCGGCACCTGGCGGGGCACGGGGCCCGCGTCAGGGTCGTGATGCCCGCCGGCGCCCATTCCATAAAGACCGACGAGTGCCGCGACAACCACACCATACTGGAGGGGATGCCCTCCGTTGCGATGGCCGACTCCCCCGGGGATCATGTGTACGATGTAGTGGTGGATGCCCTGCTGGGGACTGGCATCACCGGCGAGATACGCGAGCCGTACGCCTCGGCCATCTCGTACATCAACGGCTCTGGCGCGTTCGTCATGGCCGTGGACGCCCCATCGGGCCTGGACCCGGACACCGGGGATACTGCCAACGTACACGTCACAGCCGATGCCACGGTCACCTTCCATCGCATGAAGCGGGGCATACCCCTGAAGCCGAAGGCGACCGGCAGGGTATACACAGAGCGCATAGGCATACCCCCCGAGGCCGAGGAGGGCATACTGTGATAGTGCACCAGATACCGGTGGGCGGCATGCTGAACTTCACCTACGCCATACGTGACGAGGGGACCGGCGAGGCCATAATAGTTGACCCGTCCTGGGACCTGGACCGAATACAAGACGTGATAGCCAAGAACGACATGACGCCCAAGTACATAGTAAACACGCACCACCACTTTGACCACACTCTGGGCAACGAGACCCTGTCCCGGTCCACCGGCGCCCCCATCATACAGCACCCCTCCTCTGGCCTGTCCCACGACATTGCCGTCGGGGAGGGGGACACCATTCGCTTCGGAGAATCGAGCCTGGAGGTGATTCACACGCCCGGCCACTCGCAGGACAGCATATGCCTGGTGGGGGATGGCAAGATATTCACCGGCGACACGCTCTTTGTGGGGAGCTGCGGGAGGGTAGACCTGCCCGGCGGCGATGCCTCGCAGCTGTACCACTCCCTCCGTCGGCTGGCCAAGATGGAGGGATCGCTGGTGGTGTACCCGGGCCACCACTACGGCGACTCCAAGACGTCCACCATCTCAGACCAAGTCGACACCAACCCGGTGCTGTATCCTAGGACCGAGGGCGAGTTCCTGCGCATGCTGGGCGCGGCATGATACGCGGTAGCGGCGACCCCCGCGCCCGCCCCATACTGGAGTCCGTGCGGGAGGACCGGGCGCTCTTCTCGCTGGTGCTGTCATACACGCGCACAGCCGAGATACCCGGCATCACGGTGGCGGGCGCCGGCCCCGACTCGATGATGTACACGCCGCCGGCCGATGCCGAGTACATAGAGTACGGGCACTGCCGCTGCATGGATGCCATACCCACCACCCCCGACGGCAAGCCCACCCCCGCCGTCCTGACCCGCGCCGCCCTCATATCGGCGGGCCTGCCCTACATCGCCATAAACGCCGGGGGGCCCGTGCGCCCGCAGGTGCCCCACATCGACGCGGGCATCGAGCCGGGGGGCAACATACGGGAAGGGCCGGCCATGACCATGCCCCAGGCGCTCCACACACTGGAGTCGGGCCGCCAGACCGGCGGCAAGCTGGCATCCCTGTGCGACTGCCTCATAATAGGCGAGTCGATACCTGGCGGCACCACCACCGCCCTGGCCACCCTGCGGGGGCTTAACCTTCCCGGACCGGTGAGCTCCAGCATGCCGGACAACCCCACATCCCTCAAGGAGGATGTGGTCCGCGCCGCCCTGGAGAGGCTGGGGATGGACGACCCCGTCTCGGTGGCCTCCAAGGTGGCCGACCCCATGATACTGTTTGTGTGCGGCATGCTGCAGGCCGCCACCGAGTCCACATGGGTGGTACTGGCCGGGGGCACCCAGATGCTGGCCGTCCTGGCCATGGCATCCAAGCTGGGGTACGACCACACCCGCGCGGCCCTGGCAACCACCTCGTACATAGCCGAGGACCCCGGAATTGATCTGGGGCGGCGGGTGGACGCCATATCTCCCGTGCCGGTGCTGTGGACCGACCCGCTGCTGGAGAGATCGGCGCATGTCGGGCTCCGGGCGTACGCGGCCGGTTTCGCCAAGGAGGGCGCCGGGGCCGGGGGCGCCATGGTCGCGGCCCGCGCCAGGACTGGCGCGGGGGCCGACCAGATGCAGGACGCCATAGACGCCGAGTACTCCCGCCTTACCTCAGGAGCGCGTGCGCCCGGCTAGGCGGCCGCGGCATTGTCGCCCGGCGGCGCCAGCACCATGCATTTGCCCTGCACCAAACCAGAGGAGTGCCACGCCGCATATGCCACACATCAAGATTGAGGGTCGCTATTTCGGGATTGGCACCAGGTTTGTTACGTCCGCCAGACCCGCTAGCAGGTTTCTGTCCAGAACGAGTTCGGTGCCATAGCCATACCGCCGACGAGATTGCAGACACGATATACGATTCAAAATCAGACAAAGTTTATTCCGGCTGGTCGGTCGCAGCACACCAAGGACGTCCGGACTGCTCCAAAGATTTCTGTCCAGCTATCCTGCGAGCAATATAGCCGGTGCAGTCTACCAGATCTGTCTTGCCAATATGAAGCGGATCTGCGTTGTGGAACGGCAGGTCTGTGTATAAAAAATAGCAAAAATTTCGAAAGTGTTTCGGTTTCTGAAGTGCTATCGAACAGGCAGGGACCAACTAGAATAATAGGCATACACGATCTAAATCTATATTAAAGGAGCGTGCGCCTGTCCCTTCAGATCTCGACAAATGAAGGAACAGACACACAGCCTAACGCAGTAAACAAAAATGTGTATGCCGGGGGGCCAAAATTAGCGTCTGATGCAGTACAATAACTGGGATCACTCCAACATGGTAACGCGCC
>JAGWAW010000051.1:0-807 GCA_021296165.1 Nitrosopumilaceae archaeon
ATACACCTGTCTGGATAGGCTTTTGGGGGTCAGATTTGAGGCATTTGGATCAATCACCCGTCTTTGCGGGAGGAACCAGTCTACGAGGCAATGTGTGATAATCATGTCAGTCTTGGTGCCAAATACGACCCGAAATCTGAACGCCACCATATCCTTTGCAGAAGAACCGGCTCGTCCAAGCAGCTGCCTCAAGAGAGGGATGCGACGGACATACAGATCCCACTACTGGGTGGCTCACAGGGACGGCTGTAGGAGGCCTCAATATGCGTAGTAGAGGCAAGTAGGATCCGGCAATTCACACGATCTCATATGCCAGTTTCTGCCACCGTCCAATACGGGGCCAACCGGCAGATTTAGATCCGGGCACTTTCCCCGCACCCCTATACTGCGGCGTAGCCGCAATATGGCAGCAGCCAAACCAAAAAAGCCCAGAGACGGCAGCCGGACAAAGCACGGCAAGAGCATCCCGAAGGGTGACGCCTTTCTCCGGGGCGTGGACACCGACGTTCTGTGGGAGATGTACGCAAAACTGTCCGGCCGCAAGAGCATGCGCAAGGAGGCTCTCCTCATCGCGGCGGCCATAAAGCGGAGAGGGGGGCTCAGCGTCAGCGAGATAGCAAGGCAGCTGCTGCAGCCCCGCTCTACGGTGTCTGACTGGCTGGCACGGCTGCGCGATCGCGGGCTTGAGGGAATATCGGACAGGACCGCCCCCAACCACAAGCCGATATTGGGCGACATCCACTGGATTGTCATCGGCGTGTGGCTGTCCCATGCACCGCAGGCGTACGGCTTTGAGTCGGGCCTGTG
>JAGWAW010000051.1:959-9525 GCA_021296165.1 Nitrosopumilaceae archaeon
ACACCCAGAAGAGGATGGACGCCCTGGCCAAGGCGGGGTACGTCAACTTTTACGAGGACGAGATGACCATGCTGTTGTCTGCCCAAGCGGGCCGGGGATGGCTGCCGCGCGGCGGGCGCGAGACAATCAAGACCACCTTCTCCAGAAGGTCGATGAAGGTCTTCGGCGCCCTGGGCAGGGGCGTGCTGCACGTGATGTCGGCCAGCTCGACCAAATCCGCGGTGTTCAAGGTCTTTCTGGAGGCGCTCCGCCAAAAGTACGGCAGGGTGGCATTCGTGACCGACAACGCCAGGTCCCACAAGTCGCAACTCATCCAGTGTGGTCCTGATATACCTGCCCCCATACACCCCGCAGCTGAACCCCATCGAGGTGCAGTGGCGGATGATCAAGGCCCGGCTGGCCGGGAGGTACTATTCCACCGAGGATGAGATGGAGCGCTCCATCATACGACTGGTCGAGTCCGGCGAGGTGCAGCCCGTCCGGATATCCGGCCTGCCGATGGCATGATACGAGAGCGGGCGCCACACCACCATACCGCGAGGCCGACCCCACACGAAGCCGTGCAGCTCCGCACACCCAAACGACTCCGGCCGGACACGTTGCAGCTCGCCGCACCTCGGAGGTCGCACGTCCGAGTGCGGTCAGGCGGCGCACTGGCCGTAAGCCCCCCCCCCCGCCATGTTTTGACGAACATCATACCATTATTGCACTAATTTTAGATCGTGAGTTGCCGGATCCTACTTGCCTCTACTATGCGTAGACAGTTCGCGTCCTAGCCTGTCTCAGCTCGCATACGGCAAGACCCCTAGCCCTCCGCAATCCGTATAACGGCCTCCGGGCCACGCCAAGCCATGTCGGAGAGCGACAGGGCTGCATGGCATCAGTTCACCCACCCCTCGGTGGTGCGCCAGCAGTGCACCAGGGGCATATACGGCCAGGGCTCCAAGTACTACAAGGGAAACAGGATAGCATCCGTACGGCTCAACGGCAGCACGGCAGAGGCCAAGACGTCCGGGGCGCAAAAGTACGACATACTCCTGAGCCTGGACGACGAGGCGGTCATATGCACCTGCCCGTACGGGCAGTACGGATGGTTCTGCAAGCACATGGTGGCCGCGATGCTGCACGTACACCACAACCTCGAGGAGCTGCTGGATCAGGAGCAGAGGCGCATAAAGGCCGTGGACAGGTTCCTGGCCACCCTCCCCGCCGAGAGGACACTGGGCTTTCTGGCCTCCAAGCTCAAGCACGACGGCGACATGTACACGGAATTCATAGAGAAGATGGGCCTCAGGGACACCTCGGTGCGGCCGGATCCCGTCCGCCTCCTGGAGCGAACATACCAGGACGCCCTGGCCAAGGGCCGGATACGGGGCAACCTGGACCTGGACGAGGTGTTCAACATAGCCCGGGACTGCCGGGAGGACGGCGAGCACGCCGAGGCGACGGGCGCCTACCTGGCCCTGGCGTCCACCATCACCAAACACATGGACACCACCGAAGACCCCGACGGGTTCTATGCCGACTGTACCATAGAGGCCGTACAGCACCTGGCCGAGTCGGTGGCGCGGGAGGACCCCGACCCGCAGAGGAAGGCCGAGTGCGCGTCGCGCGTGCTGGAGCTGTGTATGGCGGCCGACGGGCGCCTCGCGCCCCACTACGCCGACGCCTTGGAGACCATGTGCGGAACCGCACAGGACATGGAACGCATGGAGGGTATGATCAACGAGGCCCTGCGCTCGGAGATCCCCAGGCACGGCATGGCCGCCCTGGCGCGCGTAAAGGCCCACATACTGGAGGAGACCGGACGTCGCGAGCAGGCCGTCCGGTTCCTGTCCGAGGCATACCACATAGACGAGGGGCTGGCCCTCATGTACATGAGGATGCTACACCACGAGGACCCCGCGCACGCCCGGCGTGGAGCCCGGGAGGCGGCCGCCGCGCTCCCCGACAGTACCGCGGTGGCCCGGGCCGCCCTGGACATATTCGAGGCCGGGGACCCCGACTACATGAACACGGCCCGGCGGCTCTTCCTAGAGACCGGGGAGTGGACGTACCTGGACATGATAAAGGGACACTCCCCCGACTGGCGGGCGGAGCTGCGCCGCCTGCGCGATACCATGATCCGGCCGGACGCGGGCCGCGTCGTGGAGATGTACCTGCGCGAGGGCATGCGCGATGAGGCAATGGAGGCGGTGGAGGCCGCCGACATGCTGGACATATACCACGAGTTCAGGCCCCGGCTCGCCCGTAGATATGGCGCCAGGTACTTTGGGGCGTACGGCAGGAAGATCCGGGAGTTTGCCGCATCCCGCACGGGCCGGGACCACTACTCCAAGGTGAGGGACCACCTCACGTGGCTGCGCGAGACACCCGGGTGCGGGGAGGCATTCGGCGCGCTGCTGGAAGATATACGCGCCGCCCACCCCGGCCGGCGCCTTCTCCTGAAGATCGTCAGCGACCTGTAGGGATCGTGCCCGCGTCCACATAGTACCCGTCGGCGCGCGCCTCGGGGGATAGTGTTCCGGCCGGGTTCTGCACCACGAGCACCGCATCACCGTCGGCCACATACAGGTGGCACAGGCCGGCCAGCATGGCGGCCCGGAGCCACTCGTTGGGCGTGAGCCGGACGTAGCCGTCCATGACGGGCCGGGCCAGTATGTACCGCGGCTCCTGGCCCTCCGACACGATGTCAAACCCGCGGCCGCTGCCGTGCACGTCGCGGGGGCTGGCTCCCCGCCCCAGCTCAAACCGCATCGCCGCGTCCAGCGCCCGCAGCCGCGCCCGCACCTCCTCGGCGGGGCCGGGAACCACGCGTATTACCCCCACCAAGGCCGGCCGGCCGGCGGACAGCGCCCCCTCCATCCTGGTGCGGCGGCGCAGCCGGGCCTTGGCCAGGAGGTACTTTTTGCGGTCCTCCCGCTTGTTGTGTATGGCCAGGCCCACGTTGCCGCCGGCCTTCTTCTTGGCCAGCAGGCCCACAATGTCGTCGCCTATCTTCTGCAGCAGTATGTCCATGGACGCCAGGCCGTACTTTTCGGACGAGGCGGCGCGGCCCTCCCGCTCCTTCCGCACGCGGTCCACCTGCCCGGCCAGCGCCGAGACGGCCGCCCTCTCCGACTCCCGCACGGCCGCCTCATACCCGGCCGGGGCGGCCGGGGCGCCCCCCATGTACAGGTCCAATATGGCCGAGGGCGGAACGTCCCGGGCCCCGTCCCCGTTGCACATGCAGGCGGTCATCATCTTGGCGGCGGCGCGGTCCGTCCCGTCGACAACCTCGCCCTCGTGGAAGACCATGTACCCGTCGGCGCCGTACGGATCCGTAAAGACCGCCACCGGGCCGGCGCCGTACAGCCCCCGGGCCCAGTCCAGCGCCGCCTCGAACAGCGGGTGGCCGACGGTCACCAGCTCGGCGCCGGGGTGCGTCATCCTGGTCCGCTTGTCGAAGGCCACGGCCGGCAGGGTGTCGGTGCGGTATCCGGCCCGCAGCGCCATCTCCTCGGGCACCCTCACCGAGGCCACCCCGCCGGACACATGCGTCACCGAGCCGCCGGCCCGGCCCAGTATGAGCGCCAGCATCTGCGCCGCGTACCCGGGGACCAGGCGCCCCTCCCGGGCCGCGTCCCGGACGTCCCGCAGGGGAGTGAGGTCCATGTACTTGGTGGCCAGCCCGTCCCTCATGTACTCTTGGATGCGCTCGCTGTCGGGGGTCACCGCCTCGTCCAGCTCCCGCATTATCTGGTCCTGGCTGCGGGAGTTCACCGCGGTGTCCAGAAGCATCTGGGAGAGGCTCCGCCCCGGGATGATGTCGCTTATGACGTCAAAGACCTTGTCGCTACCCATGGCCTCCTTTATCTCCTGAAGCTTTGCAAACAGGGTCTGCATTATCTGCCCCTCCCGGGTGTCCGCATATACCATATTGAAGACGCGCACCGGGCGCCTCTGGCCGTACCGGTGTATGCGCCCCATCCTCTGCTCCAGGCGGTTGGGGTTCCAGGGGAGGTCGTAGTTCACCATTATGTGGCAGAACTGCAGGTTTATCCCCTCGCCGGCGGCCTCGGTGGCTACCATCACCCGGGTGCGGTCCCGGAATACGGCCTCGGCCTCCTTGCGGGCGGCCGGGGCCATGCTCCCGTGTATGGTGTTCACCCCATACCCCCACTCCCGCATCCGGGCCGCCAGGTAGTCCAGGGTGTCCTTGGACTCGGTGAATACCAGCACCTTCTCGTCGGGGTCGTTCCGGTCCAGGGCCTCCATGGTCTCCCTCAGCTGGGCCAGCTTCGTCTCGGCCCCCCGGCGCATTATGCTGTCCGCCTGCGATATTATACCCTCCAGCGTCTTGATCTCGGCCTCCAGCTCGTCGCGGCTGCGGGCCACGCTGAGGACCTCCCACTTTTTCTCCTCGTCCCACCGCTCCTCCTCGGAGAGCTCGTCCATGCGGTCCATGTACCGTACGGTGTCCTCCCCGGACTCCCGCATTATCTCGGCGGCCTTCCCGGCCCCCTGGAGCAGCTGGTGGAGCCGGTCCCGCCTCCGCCTCAGCGACTCCAGCAGGGCGTGTATGCTGGAGGCGAACCGCCTCTGCAGTATTATGAGCGCGAACGTGATGTTGTGCCCCTTGGCAGACTGCAGGGCCAGGTTGTACTGCTCGTGCACGTACCGCGACAGGGAATCGTACAGCCGCCGCTCCTCGGCGGACAGGGACACGTCGGGGGTCGAGACGGTGCGGGGCACGAAGAGCGGGCGGCCCCCAAAGTCCACCATGTCCTCCTTGGCGCGCCTCAGAAACAGCGGGTTGTCCCCGTCCCTTATGGAGCCGGCCATCATCTCGTCGGCGGCAAAGTATCCCGGTTCCAGCAGGTCCAGGAGCAGCCGGAAGTTGGCCGGATCCCCCTTGTGCGGGGTGGCCGTCAGGAACAGCAGGTTCTCTGATATGTCCGAGAGTGTTTCGCCCAGGCGGTACCGCCGGGTCTTGGTGGTGCTGCGCCCCGTGGAATAGGCGCTCATCTTGTGCGCCTCATCCACTATCACCAGGTCGAACCGGGCCGTCCCCAGCGACTCCAGTATGTCGGCGCGCTTGGCAAAGTCTATGGACGTGATTATCTGGTCGGCGTCCCATACCCTGGCGCCCCCCGCCTCGCCGTAGCGGCGCCGGTCGACCACCTCGAACCGCTCGTCGAACTTGTCCAGCATCTCCCAGCGCCACTGCTCCCGGAGCTGGCCGGGCACCACTATCAGGATGCGGCGTACGCGGTGGCGCATCTTCAGCTCTTTCAGCGCGAGGCCGGCCATCACCGTCTTGCCGGCCCCCGGGTCGTGGGCGAAGAGGTACCGTATCCGGGGCATCCTGAGCAGGCGCCCGTACACGGCGTCTATCTGGTGGGGGAGCGGGTCCACTCGCGAGGCGCTCATGGCCAGTATGGGGTCATATGTGGAGGCGTACGCGAACCGCCGCGCCTCCAGGGCCAGGAGCGCGTCGAGCGGATCGGCAGTACCGCCGGACGGCATCACTCTGCCGGTTCCATATACCCCGCAATAAAAGCCGCGGCGCTACCGCAGCGTCACAAACCCCATCTCGTGGAACCCGGACGCGTGCAAAATACAGGGCGCAGCGGCGGCAGCTACCGCAGCGTCACAAACCCCAGCTCGTGGAACCCACCGAACTAACCAGAATGCGGGCAGAGTGGTCCGGGCTACCGCAGCGTCACAAACCCCAGCTCGTGGAACCGCTCTATGTCCTGCACCACCTGCACGTTGCAGGTCTGCTCTATCTTGTAGTCCTCAAAGCAGGCGTCGTAGTTTTTGGCTATTATTATCATCTGGTCGTATGGTATCCCCGCAAACTCGGGGACGTTGCCGCACTGCAGCAGCCGGAGGCAGTGGGGGAACCCCGAGGCGGGGCGGGTATTCTCGGGCGCCGGCGGCGAGAGGAACAGTATGAGAACGACCGAGGCGGCCACCACTATTCCAGCCGCCACGATCATCGCACTCCACTTGTCGGCCACCGGCTTGGTGCGGGAGCGGGCCTCGTTTTAGAGTTTGGGCGGACTGGGCGCTGTCGCATTCACCGCTGATGCCAATATAGATCATACTCAGGAACAGCGGCTCCCCGTCTTGTCCCATACCTGTGCCGTGATGCGGCCGTCCTGGGCAAAGACGAACGTCGGCACGGGGGGCTGCCCAACATCTTCAGGACAGGCTCTGGGATGTAGCACGGGGTACCGGGCGGCCAGTCCACAATCCGGGATTCCGCGCCAACCCAATATTGCGCAGCAAACGCAAGATAACTTCCGGATCTGGGGACACCTATTCGTTAGATCCCATCAGCCGCGAATGCGGCAACGTCACCATCCCTCCGATTTTTTAAGCATGCCACGGGCACATCCTGAATGATGCTAAACGAACTGCGGCCCACCGGTATCACGGCCATATCGGCGCTGCATGCGATGGCCGGGGCGTGCGTCATACTGTTCGGAGCGCCATTTATCGGGCTGCTGATCTTTCGTGTGGGAATGGCAAACGGCGTGCTGGACGCGCTGTTTCTAGGCATCCCCGGTGTCATAACGGTATGGTCCCCGGAGACGTACGGCGTGCTGGACGCGGCGTTGGCCGGCATCGGCATCTTGTCCATTATAGTGGCGTACGGACTACTCAAGGGCATGCCGTGGGCATGGAGGCTTGCCGTCATATGCGCTGTGGCGGGCATCGCGATTGGCATGGCGGGAGCCATTGCGGTCACCGTCCTCCTAGAAGAGATGATAATGTATCGCCTGTACGGCCCCGTCGCAGGCACCGCGGTAGCGGCGAATACGCTGGCGGCGGGGGTACTGATATTGGCATACCTGCATCGGCCCCGCATAAGGGCGCACTACAGACGTAGCCCCTAGACGCGGGAGGATTCGGGCTGCCGCGCGCACTGCTGGACGCTACGGTTCCGGCCGCATGGCAGCGGGCCCGGGGATCGCTCAATATAGAACATGGACAGGCGCGACCGAATGGTCGGATCTGCCCGTGATTATGCATCAGCCCAGCGAGGACAGGTATTCTAGGGCTGTCCGTATATCTCTCTCCCCTATGGCGCCGCTCCAGTACATCTTCCACAGACCGGCGGCCGCGTCCCTATATGGCTCGGATATGTACGGGTTGGGAACAGCCCGCAGCAGCATGTCGTCGCCGGGGCGCGGCAGGCCCCGCCCGTCGGTGTTGCTGGTTATCAGGTATATGGTGCCGTTGGGGTGCTGTATGGGGGCGCGGATCCGGCCCGGCTCGCCGGCAAACTCTGCCACATGGAGCGAGCCGTCCGGCGAGACCACCCCCAAGTGTGCCCCGCGCAGGGCACCGTACAGCAGCATGCCCTCCCACTGGGGGATGTCGCCATTCTCCACAAAGGCCAGTCCGGATGGTGCCCAGGTGTCCGTACCCGAGTGTATCAGGGGAGGAATGGTTCCCTCGGCGACGCGGTCGCCCACCGAGTCGGGCCAGCCGTAGTTCCCATACGGCATTATATGGTTGATCTCGTCGTGGGCCCACTCCAAAAACCCCGAGGGCCCGTGGTCGGTGGCGAACATGGTGCCGTTGTAGTCCCACGCCATGCCCTGGGGGTTGCGCAAACCGTACGCGTACACGGGGCTGCCCGGCACCGGATTGTCAGGCGGCATGGTACCGTCGGGGTTCAGCCGAAGTATCTTTCCGGCCACCGACGAGACGTCCTGCGAGAGGCGCGGGTCGCCCGCGTCGCCCGTCCCCACGTACAGCATGGAGTCGGGGCCGAAGCGTATGCGGCCGCCGTTGTGGAATGAGGCCGCCGGTATGCCATCTATGATATCCATGTCGTGCCGGAACCCGTCGGCATCGTGCACGTACCTGGACACCATGTTCCCCCGCATGGTGTCGGTGCGGTACACGTACACCATCTCGTCCAGCGTGGCGACCCCCAGCATGCCACCCTCCCCGCCGCCCACCGGCAGGCGCAGCAGCTCCACCATATCGCCCTGGTATATGCCGTACAGCACCCCGGGCCGGGCGGTGACGTATAGCCACCCGTTCTGGCCAAAGGCCACATCCCAGGGCGTCTCCAGGCCCTGCAGCACCGGCTCCAGCCGGACGCCCGTATACGCCTCCGACGTGCAAAAGGCCAGCGCCAGCACGCACAGCGCCAGCGCCGCATACTGGTACATCACCATGGTGCGCGGCCGGGCATATTCAGGCTTTGCGGCGCCGGCCGCACCCTCTGCACTCCCAGGCCCGTACCGGCCGGACGAACCCGGCCACACAACATTCCCTGCCATATACAGAACAGCTGCGGACATGCACCCGCAAGCCACCCGCATCTCAATGCGGCGCCTACAGTAGAACCTGGCGCAGAGAGGGGGATTCGAACCCCCGCGTCGTTGCCGACACAGGCTCTCAAGGCCCGCGCCCTACCGGGCTAGGCGACCTCTGCGGGAACAGAACCGCATGTCGGCGATAAAATTGTTCGGTACTAAGGACACCGTTTCATAATTCGCATGCCTCCCGGCCGCGGGCCGGCATCGCAGACCTCCCCGGGCCGCCGGAGCCAACCTGT
>JAGWAW010000052.1 GCA_021296165.1 Nitrosopumilaceae archaeon
CTGCCATGATCCGAAGTACTGTTTAAGATCCTAGACGCACTTTTCCTACCCATCACCCGGCATTGCGGGAGGAACCCGACTGCTCGCCGGCCCGGGCACCACAGGACGCGCGGCCGTGCCCAAAGCAGCCACCGGCGCCTCCCAATTCCACAATACCCATAATGCGGTACGACGCATCCGCATGGGTTGAAGCGGTGCGATGTCGCCATAGTAGGCGGAGGGATACTGGGGGCAGCCATATCGTATTTCATGGCACATCTCAACCCGGGAGCGGACATAGTCCTTATAGAACGCGAGAGGGAGGCGGCGTGCCACGCCAGCGGGAGAAACACCGGCAAGGTACACGCACCGTACCTGTACGACCCCGACAAGAAGGGGCTCTTTGCCCGGGCTGCCCTGGCCGGCTACTCCATGTGGAAGGAGTACGCCCACTCCAAGGGACTTCCCTTCCGGGACGACGGGGTGATAGAGGTGGCGCTGGACCCCGGGCAGACAGCAACACTGGAAAAGTACCGGAGATGGGGTATCCGCAACGGCCTGGGCGAGGGGGACATGACCATGCTGGACGGGCGGGATCTTCGCAGGACCGAACCGGAGGTGCACTGCCACGCCGCCCTGGTATGCAGCAGGGACGCTTCGGTGGACTACCGCTCCCTCACCGCGCACATGGTGCAGGATGCCGTATCGGCCGGTGCGAAGTTTCTGCCCGGCCACGACGCCACGGCCCTCACCGTTGCGGGCGACCGCGTCCGCATAACGCTGAACCGGGTGGGCACCCTGGAGGCCGACTTTGTAGTGAACGCCGCCGGGGGACGCTCCATGGAGGTGGCCCATGGGATGGGCATCGCCACGGATTACACCAACGTGTACTTCCGCGGCGAGTACTGGAGGGCCCCGCCCGCCTACCGCACGCTGACATCCAAGAGCGTCTACTCGGTACCCTCCAACCCACGGTATCCCTTTCTGGATCCCCACTGGATAGTGAGGGTCGACGGATCCTGCGAGGTGGGGCCCAATGCCGTCCCCGTCTTCAGTCCGTACGGGTATGACGCCGCCAGCAACGCCCGCAGTATGCTGCCCAAGGTGATGGAGATGCTGGGATCGGGCGCCCGCCGGACCGCAATGGATCCGGAGTTCCAGAGAATGGCCGCCAAGGAGATTCGCTCCTCCCTCTCAAAGCGCGCCATGATCGGCAGGGTGAGGCGGTTCATTCCCCGCCTGGACCCGGCCAGATTCGCCCGGCGCGGGACGGCGGGCATACGGTCGCTGGCGGTGGATGCGGGGGGCGCCTTCGTGCCCGACGTGATGGTGATGGAGGGCCCTCATTCCCTGCACATACTCAACTACAACTCACCGGGAGCCACCGGCGCCCTGCCCTTTGCGACCCACCTTATACGGACGGCCGCCGACGCGGGACTGTACCGGAACGTGCTGGAGGATGCGGCCTGCGGTCCCTGGAGGTTCGGCGAGGTGACCCATGCGATATAGTCAGGGCGCGGGCAGGGTGTCCTGTTTGGCAGGGGATGCGTCGGCGCATTTGCGGTCCAGCACTCTGCGGATCCGGAGGGCGCGGGAGCGCCCCATGCCCGGAATCTTGGCCAGGTCCGCCGCCGAGGCCGCCAGGGCCGCCGCCGGCGTCTGGAACCTCTCCAGCATGCGGGTACCCAGCCTCTCGCCGATGCCCGGCAGGCTGCATACTATGCCCAGCTGCTGCCGTTCCACGTCCGCGTACTTGCGGATCTTCTTCACCAGGGGGCCGGCGGACTTTGGACGGCGGGCGGCCATGGCCGCCAGCAGCCGGGCTGTGCCCTCGGCGTTGGGGGTCGGCACCACCGGTATGTTGTAGTCCAGCGCCACACCGCTCAGGGCACCATAGAACACCATGGGGTTGTCCAAGATACCCAGCAGGTCGTCGGCGTTTCCCTCCACCACCACTACCGGATGCTCAAAGTGCGCCTTCATGCGGGAGCACTGATCGTGGAGCCTCCCGTCGAATATGGACGAGACCATGTCTTGTATGCTCTTGCGCTCCACCACCGTCTCGCTGGCCACTATGTAGTCACCCACCGGCAACGTTCTGGCCTCCAATTCCAGACCCGCCTTCTTGAGCAGTGCTGGTATGCCGCTCTTACGTTCGCGCTCGTCGGCCACTATGCGCAGCCCGCCCAAGGACAATCAGGTCTCCGACAGCGACGCCGCACCGCCCCGGAGGGCCGCCTGTATCTTGGCGTCTTGTTCGCGGAATGTCTTTTGGAGTCTGTCGCGTTGCTTCTCCATGACGGCGGTCTGAGTCTTGGCCAGCTCCAGCCGCTCCTCCAGATCCGAGACGAGCTGCTGCTTCTCAGTCCTAATCAGTATGGGACCCGACTGCCTGTACACCGTCTCGTCGGCGGCGGCCTTTTGGAGCTCTTCAAGCGCCCGTTCTGTGCTGATGCGCTCCATCTCCAGCTGCTGCTGCTGCGTGGCCACTACCTGCAGATTGCTCTGGGTCTGCTGGTACTGTTTTATCTGATCCTGCAGCCAAGGAGGCACCTGCTGTGACATCACCCAAGTGCAGGCCCCGCGCCATTATAACCTACCGACCGTATGGAGTCGTCGGCGGCCTGCGCCAGCCGCAGCACCGAGTTCACGCCTGCCCGCAGGTGCGATATCCGGTCGGCCGTTATCTCTATCCGCACGCCGTCCTCCAGCGACATCCGCACGCGGTCAGGACCCTCATAGTACAGGCCGTCGGCCAAGACCGCGCCGTATATGGCGCCGTTTCTGGAATCTGCCCGTATGGTGATGCGGGCCCTAAACCTTGATGTCATACGCGGTGCCGGCCACCTTGTACAGGCACTTCTTGCACGACCATATCCCCACCGCGTCGCGGCCAAATCTTGTCGAGCCGCACTGGGGGCAGGTCCTCTTCTGCTTCAGTGTAAAATGTACCTTGGTGTACTGCTTTCGTATCTTGATGCCATACCGGGCACCCAAGCCCTTGAGCGACTTTTTCTTCTTCATTGCTTGGCCGCCGCCTCCAGCGTACGGCGTATGGCATCGGCGGACTTGACGGCGGTCTCGCCGCATGCCACCAGCTCGTCCAAGGTGAAGCCATTCTTGCCCCCCTTCTGGATGGCGCAGATATTCCGGTTGGAGTCCGTCGTAATGGTGATACGGGCATCCATGCAGTCCCACTCGTCGGCGTTGGGGTCCACCACTATGTGGTTACCGATCTTGGCCATGGTTACCGACACAGGGACGGTGGTGGTGGGCAGGGGCGCATCGCCCTCCTGAAGTACCGGGCCATCCTCACCGTATTCCCAGCGGGGCATCCGGGCCGAGAGCACAGCCGAGGTCGCCGCGTACGAGCAGGCATCAAAGAGGTTCCCGTCATAGTCCACCGCCACATTGTCGGCAAACACTCCCACTACCGAGACGTCCCGCTTAATGACCAGCTGGGACAGGTCCATCATGTGGCTCTCCCGTATTCCTCGGTCCACCACCCGTGCCAGCTCTATTACCGACTCGTTGGGCGGCCCCGTCTCCACCGTTGGATGTGAGAGCGGAAGCAGCTCCGCCGTGCAGATGAATATACCGCGATCCCCCACGTCCGGGAAGGGGCGATCTGGCTGTATCTTGACGCCGCACACCACTTCGGTGTCCCCCAGCCGCACCCGGGCCGAGCCGTTGGCCTTGGGAATGGCGCCTATCTCTATAGATATGGACCGGTGCTCGTCGAACCCGCGGCCGTCTATCCTCTGCCCGTTATCTAGCAGCTCGTGTATGCGTCTCTTCTTGAGATCATCCATCGTGGTGAAGACGGTCATTTCTCCGCCTCCCCGTCAAAGTACTTTTCCATCAGGGCCTTCTTCTGTATCTCGTATACCAGCTTGCACCCCCGTATGCCCGTTTCTATGCACTGCTTGTACTCGTCCAAAGACATCACCCCATCCAGCTGGAGCAGTGTTATTCGGTTGAGGTTTGGCATGTATCCGATGGGCATGTCGGCCTGCCCGGCCTGGTCTTCTTCGTTGTTTACGTCCAGAACTATGGTGTCGGCGACCTTACCAGCGGCGCATGCAGAGACCATGTCCCTCATGGGGATGCCCGCGTCGGCCAGCGCCACCGACGCCGCGTCCAGAGCGGCGCACCGACTGCCACCGTCGGCCTGTAGTATCTCAATGTACACGTCGACTACCGTTCGGGGGAACCTCTCCAGCATGACGGCCGGTGCCAACGCCTCCTTTATGACCTTGGATATCTCTATCTCCCGGCGACTGGGGGCAGGGTTCTTCCGCTCGGTCACCGAGAACGGCTCCATATGGTAGCGGCACCTCAGTACGCCGGTGTCTGCGTCGGACAGGTGTTTTGGGTGGATGTCCCGGGGGCCGTACACACCGGCCAGTATCTTGTTATCGCCAAACTCGATGTACGCCGAGCCGTCGGCGTTTTTGAGCACACCTGCCTTAATGGATACGGAGCGTGGCTCGTCTATGCGGCGGCCGTCACAGCGTATGCCGTTCTCATCCAAGAGCACCATGTCGGTGGCCCGGCCACCCATTACGACCTGCCCCCCAGCATTTCTCGCACCCTGTCGGTTAGATTTGATGTGTGTGCCAATCTGTCCACCATCGCGATGGCTTCCTTGGCCTTTAATAATCCATTGGGATCTTCGCAGGCGACCACGGCCCAGCCGTTCTGGCCCACCGTTATCAGCGAGTCAGTCTGCGTCTCTATCATCTGTATCATGGTTCCCCGCTTGCCTATGAGCCGCGGCACCTTGCTAGCAGACATCTTCACCAGCTCGCCGGAGTCGATCCTGCCCAGATCCCGGTCGGTTATGGTGAGCAGCGGATCCCGGCTCCTGTCAGAGTTGGCAATACGGGCGGCCACCAGGTCCCCCCTCTTGAGGCGGCTGGCCAGCTCATCGGAGCGGGCCGAAAAGTCCCTCCCGAAGACATCCGTGGCCGGGAGAAATCCCACGTAGCACGAGTTGATGTCCAGCTCCCAAGCCAGCGAGGTGTGGGATGTCACCTTGCCCACCACCATGTCGTCTATGCGGGGCATGTATTTGCCAGTGAGAGGTATCACCCGGACGGCATCGTCAACGATCTCCGAGACGCCCACCGCGGTGGAGACTATGAGCCGGCCGTCCAGCACGGTGTTCTGGTCTGCCCGGTACGATCCTGACGTGATCACATCACCGGGTATCACGCGCTTGCGCCTCTCGCTCATTTGGAGACCTCCACGCTGGCAGTTCCCCGGGTAATCTGATTCAGTCTGTCAATCACGGCCTGCCTCCCCGCCGCTGATATTTCTAGTATTGCTTTCAGTGAGCCATCTGGCCTCCAGTCCGAGGAGGTCACCTTCCCCATGGACTTGAGTACCGAGTACGAGTGAGACGAGAATTGTGCCGGGACCGTAACATCCAGCGCCACGCTCTCGGTGCGGAGTGGTATTATGGAACGTATACGGTCCACCACCCCGGCAACCTGCTCGTCTGCTGGTTTCTGCGGATCGATGCTCACCCGGGCATCCCGGATGGCCTGCTGTATGCGCAGGGGTGGGTGGGGCAGATGTGTGCGGGGATCCACATATGTCTTAGATATGCGCTCCACTATCTGCAGCCGCTTGGCCTCGGTCATACGGCGGCGCTGCTCGGTGGTTAGGTTCAGTACCCCTTTCTCCAGTATTATGGCGGCGGCCGATGCTGGATCCGCCGTGCCGAATGCTTTCACGAGGCTCTCCTCGGAGGCCCGGGTTCCCCGGCCCGAGTCGGTGTACACCTCCTCGGAGACCAGCACGGTCGATACCTGCACCTTCTTGCCGGTGCGGTACTCCAGAGCGGGATCTGGCTTCACCAATATCTCAAAGCGGGTAGACTCATGTGTGTACCTCACCAAGGTGTAGTCGGCCATGCGGGATTGTGCGCCTGCATGAGTATTTAGACATACGGAAAGGACAGGGCATTGGAGCGGTAACGTTTCACGCCAAAGCCTCGGCACCCAAGATTCATGCTTATAGATAGTAGGATCCGGGTCATCTGGCTCCGAACATGGTGTGGATCCAAGTCAGGCATGAAATTTCACACGAGATCTCCGGCGGCCGCGCTGCCCGGCGCAGTACCGCCTTGCGGCGCATTCCCGAGCTTAAATAGCACCACGAGCACCAACCACCATGCACACTCAGCGTCGCAGCCGGGCATGGTACCTGCTCCCGATATTCCTAGGGGTTGTGGGTGGAGTGATAGCCTACTTTGTGCTGCGGCAGGACGATATCCACCTGTCTAAAAACTGCCTGTACCTCGGAATAGCACTCACCGCCATACACATAGCACTAACGCTAATACTGGAATTGTAGTCTCATCGCCGATGCCTGCATATGGCAGGCCTTCGGTACGTCGGCCCCGCATCCCGGCATGTAGCCAGGTCCACGCCGTAGGCTGGTGAGTTATCGGCGCCTGTTTTGACATGCACCAGGCGGCCTAGCCCACGTTTCCACCCCTGCCCACGTTTCCACCGCACCGGCCGAACTCCCGCTTCTCCGCACGCTTGATCCACAAAGATCTTCCACTCCGGAGACGGGCGCCGCTAGCTTATCAGTCCATTCGATCCACCACAGTTTAATAGACCGCGCCCGGTGGCAAGGGCGTTGGATGAGATCTCCAGTAAACCTGAAGAAACGGAGGCCACCCAGAACGATGCACCTGATGCCGTTGAAGGGACATCCGACCCGGCCGCAGGCGATGCGCCTGATGCTGCATCTGCGGACACGTCCGATGACGTGGCTCCCGGTGAGGACAAATCCGAGGAGACGCACGATGTCATCTACGTTGGCGGCAAGCCGATAATGACGTACGTCAACGCCACGCTCACTCTTATAAAATCCACTCCCGTTGTCACTCTGATGGCCCGGGGCCACCGTATAAAGCAGGCGGTTGATGTGGCCCTTACCATAGTCAAGAGGATGAGCGCGGTAGGCTACACCATAGGAGATGTCCGCATATCATCAAACCCGATGGAATCACTTGACGGCAAGAGCCGCAACATATCTACAATAGAGATTGACATCCAAAAATCCGATTCCTAGAAAGCTGGTTCTGGCGCTGGTGGGACTGGTAGTCGGTGCCGTGATACTATTCACCCCCCAGTGCGCCGTGGAGTACCAGGCTTTGCTCTTTGACATGGAACAGTATGGCGAGTCTCCAGAGAAGGATGTCTGCCATGCGATACAGGAGCGCATAAACGCATACAACGGCGAATGTGGTGGAGACGTCGTGCTGGACTGCGGCTAGTTGGCGCCCTCCAAGAGCGCCGCGTATATGAAGGGCAGTATGGTGGTGGCCTCAGCGTGCAGTGTGGCCTGCTTCGCCGCCGTGGTCACCTTGCCCCACGATATGGCCTCTCGGACAGGGGCGCCGCTCAGACTGCCGTCATACTCTGTCGCGGTAGTTATGTACAGTGCGTAGTCCAGCCCGCCACGGTACTGGTTCCACCACAGCGTGTGATGTTTTGATATGCCGCCCCCGATCATCAGGGCGCCGGATCTCTTTGCCTTGAATACCAGCGAGGCGAGCATCCCGGAGTCGCCGGCCACGTCCAGCACAAAGTCGGGATGCTTCTGGGTGAACATCCAGATCTGGCTTCCGACGGCGCCGTCCATTATACCTGGCACAACAACGCGGGTGCCCGTCTTGTGTGCCCAGTGCAGAAACGACGACTCGCCGGTGTTCCTGCCTATCATGTCGCATATGTCGGCGGTGGTCATACGACGCGTTCCCGATGAGTACTCCGCTTCCAGAAAAGACTGCATCTTCTCCTCTATCAGCGGGCCGTAGCTGTCCATGGGGACCAAGACGCTGCCCAGCCGGTGGATGTCCCTCTCCGCCAGCTCGGCATCGTCCATCGTAAAGGAGCCCCTGTCATACGACGCAAAGTGGCGGGCAATATCGTGGTCCAGGGAGCCGCACGTGGTCACGGCCACGTCGAACCACCCATGGCGGATCATATCCCGGACTACTCCCCGCAGGCCGGTGGACATGGTGGCCCCCACGAACGAGACAAACGTAAGGCAATCTTCATCATGGATCATCGAGTCCAGTATGTTCAGGCCAGCGGCCACGTTGACAGACTCAAAGCCGCCGGATCCGGACATTTGGTGTATTATGTCACGCACCGAGGACCCGCCGGTTATGGCCATGTCATGGACTGTCGAATCGGACTCGGCGGACATGGGTCGGCGCCGCATCCGGGCATATAAAATCCTGGTGAGGGCCGGCCTTGTCCAAAAATCTGCGACAATATGATCATGAACCCACACCCGCTGCCAAGGCCCGCTAGGGACCGAAAGGC
>JAGWAW010000053.1:0-520 GCA_021296165.1 Nitrosopumilaceae archaeon
AATAGATGTCACGTATCCGTCCGACCCGGTGCCTGTGGGCAGCATCCGGGACAACCTGGGGGGCTTTTACTACTTGGGTGGTGTGCGCGACATATCAGTAGCACACAGCGACGGCCGCGTCCTCGCCCTGGCAGGCAGCGGCGACGGCGTGCAGGTGATAGACGTCACCGACCCGTACCATCCTGCACCCGCCGGCGGTCTCCGGGCCGGCCCCGGTGGCCTGGATATAGACGGGGTTCACCTGACCGCCGCGTTGTCCGTCACTGACGGCCGCGTCCTCGCCTTGGCCGGGGGCGCCGGCCGCGTGGCCGTGCTGGATATAAGCCCGGGCCTGCCCGTCTTGGCGGGCGTCATCCCCGTCGATGGGGACGCCGGATCTGCCACGGACATCTCCATATTCGAGGCCACCGACGGCCGCATCCACGCCCTGCTGGCCGGGGAGGGCGGCGTCCGTATAGTGGACGTTACAGACCCCGGCTCTCCCGTACGGGTTGCCGCCCTGAAGGGGCCTGCGGTCTTG
>JAGWAW010000053.1:627-4688 GCA_021296165.1 Nitrosopumilaceae archaeon
CAGTGCCAAAAGTTCCCGGGCAGGCCGCCGCGCCCAACGCCGGCGCCGCGCCAGGTACCGGCATACCAGTGGTATGCGGCAACAGGAGATTTGGAGGCTCCGGGCACCGGCTATGACGCGGAACCTACACCCGGAACCGCCCGGCTCGCCCCGCCGCAGGGATACCCTCAGGGTACCGCCCGCCTGGCCGTGCCATTCCGTCAGTTTGGGACAGGACCGGCGGTCACGTAGCCAGACAGGGCGGCCATCCGGCCTGCCGCGGCGTGCTTTGGAATGGCCGGCCGACAGAGTACCGGCAGGAACGGCCAAGTACTGCCCGACCAGCTACCGCCAACGTTTGGAATGCAAGCGACGACATAATTCCCGTCTATTTGGNNNNAGAATCCACTTCATGGCACCGGCGGTTGTAGTTAGATTTGGATCGATCTCAATCCACCCCATCTTGGCGCCATGGGAAAACGGTTTGATCGCCTTTGATTTTACTGCAATTTCTTGCTGGTCTTTAGGAAGCCTAACGATGACCTGCCGGTATTCTTATTGCTAAATCCAACGAAAAATTTCCTTTTTATTAAAAAGCATTGATAGCCAAATATGGGCCTGGTTGTCACTTGCTCCATGGCCTCAACTTCCTTTTGATTGGTTCGTAGCTATTCAATATCCTCTCTTGGTTTGTAAATGAAGCCAGATATTATGAAAGTGTTGTCTGGGGCAGTCGGCGCCGCTACCCACTCCCGCCGGCGTACGCCGCGCTCCCCTGTCCCGCATGAGGCTCTGCGGTGCTCCGGCCGGGCCTCTGTATGTGGAACCGAGGCGCCGCCCACCCGCCGGTACTGGCCTCTGACCTGCCGGTGTCGCCAAACAGGTGCCGCCACCTGCTGGATGGCCATGCCCTCTCCTGAGAAACCGCGTTTTCCGCTCCCCATGCCGCGTCTTTTACCTTGTGGTGTATGGATCAGCGTGTCTGAAAGATATGGTCGTTAGATCAAGCTTGCTCAGTCGGATGGGTCCACATCCCGCGGTGTGAACTGGTGCATTAACGGCGCCTGAAACAAATGGCGCCTGGGCGCCGCACCAGCCTCCGTTTCCACTCCGACCTACATTTCCACTCCGCTCAAGCTACCATTGTTTCCACTCCACAGCACGACTGTGAGGCGGCCACCCTTTCCACTCTAGGTCACTTTTTTTCTAGGCCGCATATTCTTGCCACCCCGTTTTGGCAGTTTACCTTTTATCTTACCTGATGGTAGAAAACAATGCGGTGAAATTTAGCGAGGTAGAGCCGGCCTACACCTCAAGACACGGGTGCAGGCTCGTGTGGCGGGGGGTCGACGAAGACGACTCCGATACTGTCATCCTGAACAAGGATGAATTGGATTCCCTTGTAGATATTTTGCAGAGGGACTCGACGGGGACTGTGGTACTGGAGGACCAAACCAGCACGATCCTTGTTAATTCAGACGTCACCCAATTTTCTTTGCAGGGACACAAGTTGCTTGAGGCAGACACACTTAAGCTCCAAAAACAAGTGCTCGAGTATGGCAAAATCCCACATGAACCGCAGTACGTCTACATCAGCTCAAAACAGTTCTACCCTTCGGTCTGGATACGGGGGGAGGGCGGAGAGAAAAAAGGGGATACACGGCAGCCTGGCGACAGCCTTGGAGGACAGGCAGCCAAGCAATCTCTGCTGCACGCCATACTCCATTCAAAACCAAAAAAGACAGACCTGCCGCTCCCAGAGTCTGACGTCTTTAGGATATTCGCAACGAGGCGATCCACACGGAAGTTTGCAAAGACCAAGGTGGAGGACTGGAAGATTGACAAGATACTGGCCGCGGCAGACACCGCGCCCACCGCGGGAAACTTTCAGGGCCTGAAAATATTTTACATAAAAAATGGCAAGACAAAGGAGGCTCTCGTAGAGGCTGCCAACAAGCAGTCATATGTCAATGCGCCCGTAGTGCTTGTATTCTGCATGGATCCATCGCGGGTCAAGCTAAAGTTTCCCGAAGACATTCTGGAAAAATTCTCCATCCAAGACGCGACGCTTGCAGCATCGCACGCGTTGATTGCGGCGGCGGGACTGGGGTTGAGCTCAATTTGGATCGGAATGATCAACGAAGAAAAGGTAAAATCGATCCTTGGGACAAGGCTAAGGCCGTCTTCGATTCTTTGCATCGGGTATCCGGACAAGAGGAAGCCCCCAAAGTCAAGGCGAAAACTGAAGGAATTGATTGAGGTCATAGAGTAGGTGGACCCAGCCCGCGAAGCCGGATGCTGCATGGTGCCGGTCATGGACTGTGCCGGCCGCAACCTGATTCCTGATTTTTATTCAGATAGTTTCCATGCATTTCCATGAATGAGATAATCGACTAGACCGCAGATTATGTCTTGGATCTTGCCAGCCCCCAGAGACTGGCCATCCTGTTCAAACTGCTTGAAAAAGCCTCCATGCCCATCGAACTTGCAACGTTCGTATTCCAAATGTTGGGGGTAGCTGATCGGGCCGCGCATGCCGTCCCATCGGTATTTCGGCGGTTGGCGGCATCAAAATGTGCGACAGTGGAACCGTATGGCGCGTGGCTGGCTACGTGATCAAGCCTGCCTGCCCTCGAATCGATCCAGAACCGGGCCATGACACACTAGGCACACACTGTGAGTCGACGGGGCGCCGCGGCATGGCCCGCACGGAGCGGAAACGTGGGTTGATGGCCTATGTTTTCACTCCGCCCAAATCATCTGCGTTTCCACTTTGCCCGCTTGATCGTGTCAGACTCAATTTCCACTCCGGGCGCCATCTGTTCCAGGCGCCGTTAATGCACCAGTTCACCGAGGTGCGCGCATTTTTAAGGTGGGGCCGCTCACCGCCGCCGTGAACCTGCTGGCATGCGCCGTATCGGGAATGCTGCTGGCGACCATACTGGCGGCGGCCCCGGCCTTGGGGGAGGACGCGCCGCTCCCCAGCGGCGGCACAGACGATACAACGCCCCACATGGAACCGGTCAGGATCGGCGGCCTCTTCCCGCTCACCGGTATATTGGACTCTGCTGGCGCCGAGGGGAGGGTGGCCGTTGATCTGGGCATCCGGGACTTTAACGCGTACCTGGCGGAGAGGGGGGCCGGCTGGTATCTGGAGATGGTCGTCGAGGACACTGCCACCGACCCCGCCGTGGCCCTGGAGAAGATCCGGAAACTGCACTAGGCCGGCATCACCGCCATCCTGGGCCCCATGACCAGCGGCAACGTGAACGGCGTCAAGGAATACTCCGACCAGAACGGGATGCTGGTTCTCAGCTGCTGCTCCTCGGCCGCCTCCTTGGCCATATCCGGCGACAGCGTATACCGGCTGGTCCCCGACGCCAGCGTGTCGGGATCCGCCCTGTCCAGGCTGGCCGAGCATGCGGGGGTGGGGCCCTGGTCCCGATATGGAGGGGTGACACGTACGGGGACGGCATGTGGGGGGTCATATCCGACGACTTTGAGTCCCGCGGAGGCGCCATCCACGCCGGGGTGCGGTACTGGCCGGACGCGCCGGACCTGGAGTTGGAGGTGGAGCTGCTGGACAAGCATGTGCGGGAGGCCATAGAACTGTACGGCCCCGGCAAGGTGGCCGTCCTGATGGCATCATACGACGAGTTCGTGTCCATATCGGAGGCCGCCGCGGGATACGACGCCTTGGGGGGTGTGGCCTGGTTCGCCTCTGAGTCGTCCACCCTTACGGACGCGCTGGACAAAAACCGCGCGGCCGCCGAGTTCGCCGAGAGGGTGGACCTTACCGGGGTACAGACCACGTCCACCCGGGGCGAAGAGTACGGGCGGCTCGCCGCCGAGATGGCCGCCCAGCTGGGACGGGATCCCAGCACCATATGGCCGCACGCGTACGACTCTGTGTGGGTACTGGGCCTGTCCATACTACATACAAACAGCACCGACGCCGCCCACATACGGGAGGCCCTTCCCGGCGCGGCCGCCGGGTACAGCGGGGCCCTGCTCTCCACCCGTCTCAACGAGGCGGGGGATCTGCTGCCCACCGACTACCGCATAGTGAGGGTTGCAGGCGG
>JAGWAW010000053.1:4865-13495 GCA_021296165.1 Nitrosopumilaceae archaeon
CGGCATGGTGAACGAGGGGGCGAGGGGGGAGACGGCGCTCCAGCTGCGGGACGCCTTCGGCTTTGGGGCGGACGCGGAGCTGCGCCACAACCACACAGAACAGTTGATGTCGTCGCTGAACCAGCGGGACCCGCACGCCACCCTCCGTATGGCCAACGCGGTGCGGCTGGCCGAGTGGTTCGAGCCGTACGAGTCATACGCGGATGTCGTACGGGGCATCTACCGCGCCGATATAGACAGCGTCGACCTTCCGGCCGTAGGTATGGGTCTAGTGAACGCCTGGGCAGCCGAGAAGACCGAGGGCAAGATAACGCAGGTGCTCGGCGCGCCGCTGCCCGATCATACGGCATCCGTAATAGCGAACGCCATATACTTCAAGGGTTCGTGGGTGGAGCGGTTCCCGGCGGAGAACACGCGCCCGTCTGATGTGCAGGCCGACTTTATGCAGACAACCGGATGGTTCGACTATTCGTCGTCCACTACCGAGCAGGTGCTCCGGATGCCATACGAGGGGGACAGGCTGTCGATGCTGGTGGTGCTGCCCGCGGAGCGGGACGGCATGGGGGCCTTGGAGGGGACTATCGCGCCCGACATGGTGGACCGGTGGACGGCGGACCTCCGCCCCACCGAGGTCGCCGTCAAGATGCCCAAGTTCGAGATGGGCACCCACTATAATCTGGTGCCGCCCCTGAGGGGCCTCGGGGTATCAGACGTCTTTGGTATGGCGGCCGACCTCTCCGGGACGGCCGACCTATCTGGCATTGGCCAGAACCTGTACGTGGGCGCCGCACTCCACGACGCGTATGTCCAAGTGAACGAGGAGGGGACCGAGGCGGCGGCCGTCCCGACAATAATAGTGGAGATCACCAGCGAATCGTTCGAGCCCCCGCCCGTGCCGTTCGTGGCGGATCACCCGTTCCTCTTCCTCATACTGGACGACCGCAGCGGCACGATACTGTTTGCGGGGCGCGTCTCGGACCCGTCGCAGTAGCGCCGGATATCGCGGACGCGTCGGGGGAGATCCGGACGCCGCCGCGCCTGCAGCCAAACCCTGACGACTCCTCTGCTCTTTTAAATAACCCAATCCACCATTACACCACAGTTGGATTACCGCTTTAAGCTGGCCAAGCGCATGCTCTTCAACAAGAAGGGCAGCCTCATAGGCGCGGTGCTGGCCGTAACCATAGGCATACTGGTGTTGCATGTCAACTTTGTGATATTCCAGGGGCTGTACGACGCCATAGTGCGGGACATAACCGAATACCACAACGGGGACATACTGGTGACCGACGAGGCCAGCCTGATAGAAAAGTCCGACACCACGATACTGAACTGGTTTGAGCGCATACCATACGTGGAGGCGGCGGCGCCCCGACTCTCCACGACCGGCGAGATAAACATCACCAGGAACGGCCAGCTGATCCAGGAGCCGCGGGTTCGCCTGCTGGGGGTAGACCCCCTCCGGGACGTAAGGGCGTCGGCGGCTCACCAGACCGTCTCGGAGGGAAACTACGTGTACGCGCGCAACTCCATAGTGCTGGGCGCCAACGTTGTCCGGGACCTGGGGGACGTGCGGCTGGGGGACAGCATACAGGTGGGCGTGACCGACAGGTGGGGCCAGGACCAGGTGCGCCGCTTCATAGTCTCGGGCATAGCCAGCTCGCCGGGCGGCCAGGGCCTGGACTACACCGCCATCATACACATAGACACGCTCCGGGACATGATGGCCCGGGAGGGGTACACGGGCTCGGTGATGGTGAAGATGAGCGACCCGGCCCGGGCCGCCGAGGTCCGGGACAGGTTCCTATTATCATTCCCCAACGACGACTTTATTGCCGAGACCATAGAGGAGTCTGGCGAGCAGCAGCTGGCAGGCTTCCGCTCGGGTATCGCCATGATAAACATGATCGGGTACTTTGGGATGATGTCCTCGGCCTTTGCCATAGTCACCATACAGATGATGCTGGTCAACGGCAAGACCAAGGAGATCGGGATAATGCGCTCGATAGGCGCGCGCCGCAAGGACATTCTGGTGATATTCCTGATGCAGGGCATGCTCATAGGGTTCATAGGGGCCAGCGTGGGGACGGGGGCCGGGCTGGCGTACACCTTCTACGCCAAGGAGACCAAGCTCTCGTTCAACAACAGCCTGCCGCTGGAGGTCAACTACGACTGGACCAAGATAGCGCAGACGGCCCTGACCGCGTTCGCCCTGGCCGTGATCGCCGCCCTGTACCCGTCGTACAGGGCCACCCGGCTGCTCCCCGTGGAGGCGATGAGGTACGGATAGCATACTGGAAGTGGAGTCGCTGGTCAAGGTGTACGGCCGCGACGAGAGCGCCGTCCGGGCGGTGGACGACGTCTCGTTCCGGGTGAACCGGGGGGAGTTCACGCTGGTGGTGGGCAGCTCCGGCTCGGGCAAGTCCACCCTGCTGAACCTGGTGGGCCTGCTGGACAGGCCCACCTCCGGCCGCATATCCATAGACGGCACCGACATCATGCACCTGAACGACGGCAAGACCACTACGTTCCGGAACCGCAAGCTGGGCTTCATATTCCAGTTCGCCAACCTCTTGACGGACCTTACGGTGCTGGAGAACGTGATGCTGCCCGTCCAGATGGCCGGGGGGAGGGACCCCCGCGGGTACGCCTCCGAGCTGCTGGGTGCCGTGGGGCTGCGCGACCAGATGCACAAGAGGGCCGACCGCATATCGGGGGGGCAGGCGCAGAGGGCCGCCGTGGCCCGGGGGCTGGCCAACAGGCCCAGCCTGGTGCTGGCCGACGAGCCCACCGGGAACCTGGACTCGATAAACTCCGAGAGCGTGGTGCAGCTGATGAAGTCCATGTGCGAGAAGCTGGGGCAGACGTTCGTGGTGGTGACCCACGACCAGCAGGACTTTGGGAACGTGGACCGAATAATCAATATGAGGGACGGGCGGGCATTCCAAGAGATGGCCCCGGAGGCTGTGCGTTGATGTACCAGGCGGCAGCCGCCTCGCTGCTGGCCGTATCGCTGTGCGGCGTGGCTGCCGGGCAGGGTTTCGGGGGGTTTGGCGACTCGCCGTTCGAGAGGGACTTTGCCGACGTAAAGTATCTGGACTCGTACTTTGGGACGTTCGACTCCAAGGTGGAGGTGACCCCCGGCGACCAGAACGTGCCGTTTACGGTGGTGCTGGCCAACGTGGGCACCCAGGACATCACCGGCATACGCGGCGAGATCTCCATGCCGTACGGCTTCTCGCCGGCGGAGGGGACGGGGCTGGTGGTGGTGGCCGACAGCAACACCAACTCGCTGGCCGGGGAGATATTCCACCTGACGTTCTACGTGGACGTGGAGCCGCACGCCCTCATACAGGAGTACCCGGCCGCCGCCAAGGTGGAGTACTCCCGCATCCGGGAGTCGGGCGTGCGGAACTCGTTCTTCGACTTTTACTTTATGGTGCCCGGCAGCGGCGTGCTGCACGTCAAGACGCTGGACCAGTTTCTGTTCTCGCTGCAGCCCAATACGGTCCACATCGAGATAGCCAACAACGGCACCGCCCCGCTCTCCAACGCCGACATCAGGACGCCGGACGCGGCCATGTCGGCGGGCTCCCCGTCAAACTTGGAGAACGTGGTGGTGTACGAGTCCAGCTGGGCCGTGGGCAACATAGGCCCCAGATCCTCGGAGACCATACAGATGACCGTGTACATCCCCGAGACGCTGAGCGGCCAGACCCTGCGGCTGCCGCTGGAGATATCATACATAGACGCGCACGGCGACGCCGTCAGCGAGATCCGCACCGTCGACTTTTACGTGCGGGGACTGGTGGACCTGTCCGTGTACGGGGTCGAGACCTTCTCCATATCAGATAGTATCATGATCGTGGGCGAGATAATCAACGAGGGCAACGAGGACGCCCTGTTTGCGTTCGTGACGGTGGAGCCGGCCGGCGCCTCCAACATAGTGGGCAGGACGCAGTTCATAGACGAGATAGATACGGACTCGCCGGTCCCCTTCAACATTCCTTTGGAGTTTGACGGGCCGCCCGCATACGGCGAGCACGACATAGTGGTTACGGTGCGGTACAAGGATGACATACGCGAGGAGCACTTTCTGGTGCACCCGGTCACCATAACGGTGGCCGAGCCGGCCCCCGTGCGCGAGGAGCCGGTGATACCGGGACTGGATGCCGACTCGCCGGTCTCCGACTCCATAGTGATGATCGCCGCCGCCATAGCCGTGGCGGTCATAGTGGCGGTGCTGGTGGCGGCCCGGCGCCGCCGCCGCTAGGCGCCGCATTCGCTTTTATAGATACTCTGCAAAGCCGGGCCGTTGAAGGGAGTATTGGTGGCACTGGCTGCAGTACTGGCGCTGGGCATGTCCTCGGTGTCGTACGCCCAGCTGGACGACACTCTTGTGGTGCTGTACACCGAGCAGGGCATACTGGCCATAGAGCTGTTTCCGGCCGACGCGCCCAACCACGCGGCAAACTTTGCGGCGCTGACCGAGGAGGGGTTCTACGACGACACGCTCTTCCACAGGATAATCCCAGGGTTCATGATACAGGGCGGGGATCCCAACACTAGGTCAACCTCGGGGGCCTCCCCGGACCAGTGGGGCACCGGGGGGCCGGACACCCGGCTGGCCGCCGAGTTCAACACCATAATGCACAACCGGGGAATATTGTCGATGGCCCGCTCCACTAGCCCCGACAGCGCCGGCTCGCAGTTCTTTATAGTGCACCAGAACTCCAACTTTCTGGACGCCCAGTATACCGTCTTTGGCCGGCTGGCGACCCTGGGGAGCTACGACACCTTGGACGCGATAGCGGCGGTGAGGACGGTGGAGAACGACCGACCCGCCGACCCCGGGCTGGTCAGGGTGATAGCCAGCGAGACGCTGACCCGGGAGGAGGCCGTCTCCTCAGGTCTGGAGTTGCTGGACCAGGGGCCGCCCGCCCGCATACAGCCCACCGAGCCGCCGGCGCCGCCCAGCCGGGAGTACGAGAGCGAGGAGCTGAACCTCTCGATGGCGTTCCCGGAGGGGTGGGTCATACAGGCGGTGGGGGGAGACGGACTTCCGGACGTGGTGGCGGTGGCGCCCATGATGGGTGTCATCCCATCGTCCATAGCAGTGTACGTGGACGTCTCCAACGGCACCAGCTTGGACGATGTCATACAGGGCAAGGTGGAGAACCTCGAGGCCCTCCAGGATGCCAGCCAGTTTGAGATACTGTCCCACGAGAAGGCCCAGATAAGCGGGCGGGAGATGTTCGTGCTGGACGCCAAGGATTTCTTTGAGACGCAGGGCGGCCTCACCCAGATAAAGTACAGGGAGGTGACCTCGGTGGTGGGAGATACGATATACACATTCCTGTTTACCGGCGACGCGAACCTCTTTGACGCGGACCTGCCCCTATTCCAGGAGGCCATCTCGTCGTTTACGGTGCTGGTCGAGCCCTCCTCGTTCCAGCTTCCCTTCGGCGGCGGCTGCCTCATCGCGACGGCCGCCTTCGGCTCGGAGATGGCCCCCCAGGTGCAGCAGCTCCGCGAGCTGCGCGACAACTCCCTGGTCAATACGGCGGCGGGGCGCGGATTCCTGGAGTGGTTCCACACCATATACTACTCGTTCAGCCCGGCGGTGGCCGACTACGAGAGGGAGAACCCCGCATTCCGTGATGTGGTACGGCTGGCCATAACCCCGATGATATCCATACTGTCCATCCTGAACCATGCCGAGATGGAGACCGAGGAAGGGGCCGTCCTGTACGGCTCGGCGGCCATATCCTTGGTAATTCTGGCATATCTGGGCGCGCCCGCCGCGGCGTCGTACTGGCTGTGGCGTCTGGCGCGCCGCCGGGCCGCCCCTCGAGCGCACCCGGCGCCCATATCCAAATAGATGTGACATGTGCAGGCGCCCCGGGGGTATCGCCTGCAGCCCTTGGAGTGGCTGATATTTGACGCCCCGACCGCCGGGACGGGGCCGACCGCCGGATCCGTCCCCGCCGGGGGCCCCCATTCCCCGGTACTGCGCAGCAAAAAACACGCGCCGGGATCCGCGGCATGTCTAGGTCTAGGCGCAGCCACACCGCTCATTGCGCAGACTCGACGGAAGACAAGGGAATTTTGCGGGGAGTCTTGCCACATCTCCGCGGTCCGCATATTGGTAATTATTTGCAGCCTGTCCAACCGGGCCATTCAAACAGGGATATGCCTCAAAACGAGGATTGTAGACAATCTCCATTCTCACAACTCCGGCCACAGGAACGTTTCGGACGGGCCACCGGCTTGGTCCGGAGCTGCCGGCGGCTTGGGAGCGATTTCAGATAATTATGTCGGAGACTGTGCCATAAACTGCTGTGTTTTATATAGCAAAGAATGCCATAGGTTACGTGTATGCCTTCACGTACGTCGCGCTGCTGTCGTGTCTGCTCGTAGCAGGGGCCGTTGCTCCATCTCTGGGGGCCCAACTGGAGATAGAGCTGGATCCCAGCGTTGACTCGGCGCCATTCAAAATGACATACCAAAGGACGGTATTCATAGAGTACGAGCAGGGTGGCAACGTGGCGACTTTTCTGGACGGCACCAAGCTGGCGCTGGAGGGCGCCGCCGGCCCCGAGGATCCGGCAGTGCAGCGGCTTGCCGCCGGTCTAAACGAAAAGATACGCTCTGACCGCAGCCTGGCCAGCGTGGACGACCTGAGCGTCGAATATGGATTTTACATGACGGGGCGGGACGTCAACACCTCGCTGGACTTTAGGGTGGTACTGACAGGAAACATAGTCGGCTATGTCATAGTACAGGACCAGCAAAAGACGCTGGTAGATCTGGGGTGGAGGGGACTCAGCCTGGACGAGCCGGTGGTGATAGACGGGGTGGATGTGAACATACCGCTGAATATTCTGCGCGACCACGATCCGGCGATATATGAGCTGGTACGTGGCACCGACGCCGGCAGGATACTCTCAATGCCGCTGATAAACGCCGACTTTATCCTGGAGATGCCCATGGCGAGATGGCACTTTCTGTTTGATCCCACCGGAATAATAGAGGACTCCAAGAAAAGCGGCCTGTCCGACGAGCTGGCCGGGCGCGTGATCTCGGGGTGGTCGATGGGCACCAGCGACATCTTCGTCAGGCAGGTGGAGCGGGAGTGGAGCGCTACTGTCGATGGAGTATCCCACCCGGACATACCGGGGGAGGTCTCATACGACCTGGTGGCCAGACAGGCAGCCGACAGCGGTAACATACACATCGTAGGCTTTGGCTCCCTTGACACGCTGGACGGCGTGGAGATAGCGGGGGTGACGGCCGAGGCGCCGGAGGGATTTGGCGACCCGGCCACGGGCGACTTTCCGGTCTTTATCATATATGGGATGGCGGGGATGGCGGCCGTTGGTGGGGGCGCCTTCTTCATGTTTAGCAACCGCGCCCTGAAGAACGAGAAGCGGGGCCAACAGGGGATTGACCCCCGCCGGCTGGTGAGCCACCAGACCAGCGCCGCCTCCGGCGGATACCAGACCAACCGCGGGGAGGCGCATCTCAGGGACTTTGCAGACTACCAGCAGACCCGCAGCTACTACGAACGGGCAGGGCAGCCGGCCGCGCAACATACCCCGCCGCCTGCCCCGGCATCAGCCGAAGATGCCGCTTGCGCCTGCGCCGTGTCTGCCGGGATGGATTCTGAGTGCGACTGCCAAGTGCGGGGATCCTGCTTGTGCGACGCCGCTTGCGGATGCCCGGCGGAGACATGCCGGGAATATGCGGGATCGATGTAGTCTGGTCCGCGAAGATGCGCCCGACGATCTTGTAATTTGGTATGGGCCATTTGTTTGGTGGCCGCGCGGGAAATTTTCAAATTACGAGAGTGTTTCGGTTTCTGATGCGCTATCGAACAGGCAGGTGTCAACTAGGATAATAGGCATACACGATCCAAATCTATATTAAAGGAGCGTGCGCCTGTCTCTTCAGATCACGACAAATGAAGTAACAGACACACCGCCTAACGGAAATTCAGGGGGCAATAAAAGCCATACAGACGGAAATTGCGGGCCGTCAGCCATGCAACGATACATGCCGCGAGGCTGGGCTGTGGCGCGAGGTGGCCATCAGATCAATGCGGTGCGCTGAGAATATGGCCAACATGCTGCAAGGCCAGGCGGTTCTATTGCAAAGTCGGTTGATATCGATTTCTTGTGTTTTTCGAGCCAATCACATTAGATGGGGAGCTCGGCGCAGGGAGCGGGCTAATCTGGCCTTACCACCAGTATGTCGTCTCCACGGAAGACGAACTTGAGGACGTCGGGGTTGCCGAGCCGCTCCAAGACTGGCTTTGGTATGTAGCTGTAGTTGGTGTGGCGCTGTGGGTTGCGGATTATGGACACGGTAAACTCGGTTGCACCCTTGCGCCATGTTACCATCGGGGTGGATTGGCCCGGCTGCTATTTAAGCGCGGCAGGGGGCGGAACTGGAAGATCCTAAATGTTAATATATACTCACCAATTGGTTTCATGCATGGCCGCCAAGGCGCCGGCGCGCAAGATGCACGTCAGGGCCGCAAACGAGGGGGGCGAACGTGTTTAGGTGATTTTGGGGGACCATCTGCGCAAAAAATACGCGCCCCATCCGTGCCAGTTTGGCATAACATG
>JAGWAW010000054.1:0-8131 GCA_021296165.1 Nitrosopumilaceae archaeon
AGGATACATTCGTTCTACGAGCTGGTCATAATACACGACCGCAAGTTCGGCCCGAAACCTGCAATACAAACATTCGACCTAACTGGGCCGACTAACAAAGACGGGGAGCCGAGGTACCTGAAGAGCAGCCTGCGGCAGGCCATGCGATCCGTCACGCTGTTTCGGGACAATAACCAACCGGACAAGCGCTGGAGGCCAGTCCTGAAGCTGTTGCGGTGGTACTACGAGGCTTAGCACCACCGCTCCGTCACACGTATCCAAGACGCATCAACTCCGGCGCCGGACAGTATCCACGTCCCGGAGTGGTGCCCGGGCCGGAGCGTGTGCTTGGACAGTCCGCGCCACTCCGGCGTGCGGGACGGGCATGCGGGCTGGCAGTAGTGGCCGCGCGTCGCCCTCAGAAGCCACGGAGTCCTATTGAAGGGGCCCCCACCACCCCACGTCTATCGCAAACGTCTTCACGTAAAACTGCATCAATATGCTCTCCGCGGTGGTCCCGTCGCATATCGGGGACCATGCCAGCGCGAGCGGGGTGGCCGTCAGGTGGAGCGACACGGGCACGTGCTCCCCCTGTGCGGCCTGGACGGACACGGACCGCAGCACATACGGGGAGATGTCCGGCATGGTCGTAAAGCGCGCGTAGCACCGGCCGTCCTGCAGCAGGTATGCCTCCTGGTGCATGTCGTGCTGGTCCATGTCGAACGTTGCCAGGGTCGTGTTGGTTCCGGCCATCCAGCACGGCCTCCACCCGCCAGGTGCCGTTCAGCCACTGACCGGCGGCGTTCGTCCTAGTGGCATGGGTGTCGTCCGTCCTCAGGGTGCTGGCCCCCGCCCAGAACTTGGTGTCCACGTCCAATACCAGGGCGCCGCTCCAGGGCGCCTGCACGCCGGAGTGGTGGGTATGCTTGGCCTTCCCGAAGCCGGTGATACGATCATATCCGGTACAGGTCGTCGCCGTACTCGGCCTCTATGTTGGAGCTGGATATGTCGGGCACGGGGGACTGGAGCCGCGCCACCTGGATGCGGGGACTTACGGCCCTGCACCCGTCTGATATGAACTTCTCCTGGTGCGTCTGGTCGTAGCCCAGGGCCACGACGTCGGGCATCACAACCCTTACGGTCTTGAATATGTCCCCCTGGTGCCCGACCACACAAAGGTCCACCACCCCCACCGCGTCGACCAGCGCCCGGCGCTGCTCCTGGGTGTGGAGGGGCCGGCGGCGCTTCATCTTGGCGGCGGTCTCGTCGGTGGCCACCACCACCACCAGCACGTCGCCCAGCTTTTTGGCAGCGTTGAAGGTGTGTATGTGGCCGGGGTGTATGATGTCAAAGACCCCGCCGGTCAGCACCACCCGCAGCGACTCCCTGCCCAAGCGGGTGAGGGCGCCGCCGGACTTCATGAGCCTGTTGGCGACCAGCGCCCGCCGGGCCTCTGCTGCGCGGCCCGGGTCCAAGCCGCGGTGGGCGCACTCCATATCCAGGGAATTCCCGGAGACGGCCGACGCGTAGGTGGCCACAAGCAGGGCTCCTTGGGCAGCGTCCATCGCTTGTATCTCACCCGTCTGGAAATATTACATTTTGGTATCTGGGGACCATTCCCCCAGGTTCAGTTGCATGCGGAGGGCGTCCACCAGCCCGTCCGCATATCCGATGGACAGCACGGCCACCTCGTCGTGGCCCTCCTCCAGCGCCCTCTCGGCGTCCCGCACGTACAGCAGCGCGTTCTCTAGTATAGTTTGATACCTGCCCGGGTCGGGTATGCCGCCGGCGGCCTGCCGCACGGCGGGGGCGTACTTTTGCATCATCTGGTGCGGTATGCTTTGTATGGAATGGCCCTCGGGCGGGGGCTCCTCGCCGCACTCGGCCAGAACCATGAGGGCGTCGCGTTCGGTGAAGTGGAGCGGCCCGGGCACTACTATGGAGTGGGGCGGCTCGCCGTAGTCGTGCCGTTCCATGCCGGCCAGCCGGCCCGCCCGTATGCGCTGCTCCGGCATGCCGACGCGGGACGCCACCACTACATACGCGTCCTCGGAGAAGACGCCCCGCATCTGTCCGGCCTCGGCCTCCCGCATCATCCGCAGGGCGGTGCCGGGGTCCAGGAAGAACCCGCGCCCCGCATCGTACTCCAGGAGCAGCAGGGTGTGGTTTCCGGAGACGGCGTTCCTGTATGTGGTCTGGTAGGGGGTGAGGGTGGCCTTGGCATCGTCCATTATGGTGGCCGTGCGCCCGGCCTTGTAGTGGTGTAGTCCGCACTCGCCGAACACGGCCGATGCAACCGATGAGGCGTGCACCGCCCCGGTGCATATGCCCCTGGATATGGCGCGCGCCCGCAGCTCGGCGTGGGTGGTGGCCACCATGGGGTCGCCATACGATGCCAGTACTACGGTCGAACGCGCCGCATTATCGAGGATCTCCCGGCCGTCCTCGACCATCCACCGGGGGGCGGGACGCGCGTCGGCCACGCATGCGGACGGCGCGACCGGGCTGGTGAACGTCTCCAGGTATACCATATCTGCCGACTCCAGTATGCGGGCGGCCGCCGCCGGTATGGATCCGGGGGGGCATACTCCCAGCCCCACGAACCACAGCATTACGTCTTGGCCCTCTTGTCGTGGAGGCGCTTTATGTGGCCCAGGGTCCTCTTGAGCACCTCTATCCCCCTGAGGTACTCGGAGACGGAGACGCACTCGTTTACGGTGTGGGAGGCGTGCGGGTCGCCGGGCCCGTACGTCACCACCGGTATGTTCCACCGGGATCCCATGACGTTCATGTCGCCGGTCCCCGTCTTCCGTATGGGGATGGCGTGCGTCCTCTCCACTTCCAGTATTCCCAGATTGAAGGCCCGGACCAGGGGGGAGCGGGCCGACGCCTCGAACGGCTCGGTCTCGTCCAGTATGGAGTAGAACGCCTCCACGCCCCGCTCCTCGCTGATCTCCCGGACCAGGTCGGATATCTTCTCCTCTATCATCTTGCAGCTGGTGGTGGTGGGTATGCGGATGTCCATGGTGGCGGTGCACTCCTGGGGGGTCACGTTGTGGCTGGAGCCGCCCCGGATCTCGGTGAGGGCGGCCGTTATCTGCTTGGTGCGGTTGTCGCCGCCGCGCGCCTCCAGGGACTCCTTGAGGCGCCCGGTAAAGAGGGCCGCCTCCTCTATGGCGTTCTTGGCCAGCCAGGGGGCGCTGGCGTGGGCGCTGCTCTTAACGTCTATGCGCAAGCTGATGGCCAGCCTGCCCTTGTACCCTATGGTTATGTGGTCCAGCCTGCTGGGCTCGCCAAACACCGCATAGTCCACGTCCATCCTCTTCTTGACCAGGTTCTTGATGCCGGTGGCGTTGCCCTCCTCGTCCACCACCCCCACGAATATTATGGTGCCGTTGCCGTCGCGGACGGAGGCGGCGGCAAAGAGCATCGCCATGAGGGGGGCCTTGGCATCAGACGCCCCCCGGCCGTACAGCAGGTCGCCGTCGCGCCGGACCCGGATCTTGCCGGGGACCGTGTCCATGTGGCCGCACAACATCACGACGGGAGTTCCAGAACCCTTCTTGGCTATCACGTTGCCGACCCCGTCTATGCGGATGTCATGGAATCCCAACTCGTCGCACTTTTCGGCCAGAAACTCGGTCATGGAGCGCTCCTCCAGGGAGGGCGTGTACAGGCGGAGGGCCTTCTCCAGCATCTTGACTGCATACTTTGGGGTGACGCTGAACCCCTCCCTCATCGCCGGCCCACCTGCTTGGCATACTCCATCATGGCCGCCGGTATGTCCACGCCGGTCACCCGCACCGTATTCTTGAACTCGGTGGTGTTGTTGACCTCGTGGACGACCAGCCCGTCCTCACCCTCCATCAGGTCCACCCCGACTATCTGGCCGCCCACCGCCTCGGAGGCGCGGGCACACATCTCGGCCATCTCCGGCGATACGGGGCAGGGCTCGGCGGTTCCGCCCAGGGCCGTGTTGGTCTTCCACATGCCCTCCCCGGAGGTGCGGTATATGGCCGCCACCACCTGCCCGTCTACCATGATGGCACGTATATCCCGGGGGGGCCTCCTCACGAACTCCTCGGTGTAGTGGATCTGGTAGATGGGGTACATCCGCTCGCGGCTCTCCAGGATGGCGCCGGCCGTCTCGGCATCGTTGAGCCGGGATATCATACGGCCCCAGCTGCCCACCGTCGGCTTGATGACGGCGGGGTACCCCAGGCCGTCCAGGGCCCGCAGGGCCGCCTCCCGGGAGAACGAGACGGCGGCCCGGGGCACGGGCACGCCGGCCTTCTTGAGCAGCATGTGGGAGTACAGCTTGTTGCCGGCCAGCACGCCGGTCAGGTGGGGGTTTATGACCCGCGCGCCGGCCCCCTCCAGGGCCGCCGTGGAGTGGACGTTCCTGTAGTAGCTGACGCACCGCTGCATGATGGTGCCAAAACCCTCGGCGGGGGACTCCAAGTCCAGCGCCAGCTTCTTGCAGTCGGTCATGGCCACGTTTATGGACAACTTTTGGGCGGCCGCCCGCAGGGACTTTTCCTCCCAGCGGATCGCGTCATAAAGTATGGTTACGTCAGGGATCACTGCCCCCAATCCTCGCCAACCGTTTGGGCGGGTTTGAGGTCGAACGAGCCCGAACCGCCGTCCAGCTCAAAACTCGCCCCGCAATCGGAGCATGTGACGATCTCCCCGGCTAGGGCATCGGCGGGTATGGAGATGTCGGCATCGCACTCGCTGCATTCTGCCATGCCGTAGCGTGCGCGGGGGGGCTCTTAATTACCTTGTCTTGGGGTCGGCTGGTATCGCCCCCCGGGGCTCGGCGGTTCGGCGCCGCAGACCGGAGCGGCGGGCATCCTGGCCCGCGCCGCGGCAATATCATGATCGATTCATCTCCCAGCGAATCCATTAAATAACTGCACTCTGGCATACGCCGCATGGCAGATGCCCACAGCGTAACGGTGGAGTCGTGGCGTCCGTCGCTGGGCTCGCTGGTGGTGCTGGCCGCCATCTTTGTGGCCGGCCTGTTTCTGGTGGGGTTCGATCAGGGTCACCTGTTCAGCCTGGTGCAGGGAGAGGTGGCCTTTGACCAGTCACTCCTGCATGAGCTCACCCACGACATGCGGCACGTGACCGGATTTCCCTGTCACTAGGGGGATGCCCGCATGAGGAAACCCGTCTTTCTAATTTTGGTATTGGTGTCTGGCGCCGCGGCCGGGCTAGTGCACGGCGGCGCCACGCTGCTTTTGGTGGAGCCATATCTGGACTATGCCATAGAGATAGAGAACCAGCAGCTCTTCGTGTCGGGCGCCGCCCAGGACACCGCCGAGTTCCGCTCGCAGTTCGACGAGTACCGCCTGTGGCAAAAGTCTGGCATGGTGCTGGGCGGAGTGCTGCTGGGGATGTCCACCGCGGCCCTCTTCGGGATAGTGTACTCGCTCTCTATACGCGCCCTGCCGGGGCGCAACGGCACGGCCCGGAGCCTGGTTCTGGCTGGAATGATGTTTGCCGTGCTGTATATTCCCACCTTCCTCAAGTACCCGCCCGTCCCCCCGGCGGAGGGAAGCCCCGAGACTCTGGCGGTGCGCACGGCCCTGCACCTGTCGCTCATGGCCATATTGGGGCTGGGGGCGGTGGGCTTTCACCGGGTGTACCGCCGTATTCCGCACCGCCGCATCCTGGTGCTGGCCGGGTACGTGGGGTTTGCCGTGGCCGTAACGGCGCTCATGCCGGCAAGTCCTGATGAGCCCTCGGCCATGCCCGGCGTGTGGGAGTTCCGCGCCATGTCTGCCCTCTCGGCGGTGGTGTTCTGGGCGTCTTTGGGCATAATACTGGGACTGCTCTGGGATAGGTACGCCTCGGCCGCCCGGCTGCACGCCCCCTCCCGGTAGGTGGGGATCGCCGGCATGGGGGCGTAGCGTATGGCGCTGCTCTCGATACGGGACCTCTCTATACAGTACGACTCGATGGCAGGGCCCGTCTATGCGGTAAATCGCGTCAGCCTGGACATGGAGGACGGCGAGACTGTGGGCATAGTGGGGGAGAGCGCCTGCGGCAAGAGCACCCTGGGCTTGGGCATAATGCGCACCCTTTCAGGGGGGCGCATAACGGGCGGCTCGATAACCTTTGACGGCCACAGATATGATACTATATCCGACCGGGAGTTCGACCAAAAGTATCGCTGGAAGCTCATATCCATGATATTCCAGGGGGCCATGAGCTCGCTGGACCCGGTGTATACGGTCAGGCAGCAGTTTGCCGAGGTGCTGGGCCAGCACGGGGGGGATCCGTCGGTCATATCCGGGGCCATCTCCTCGGTGAACCTGGACGAGTCGGTGCTGCGCCGGTACCCGCACGAGCTGAGCGGGGGCATGAAGCAGAGGGTGATGATAGCCATGGCCCTGCTGCTCCGACCAAAGCTGGTCATCGCCGACGAGCCCACCACCGCCCTGGACGTACTGATACAGGCGCGCATAATTAACATGCTCAAGCGGCTCAAGGGGTCTGGAATGTCGTTTCTTTTCATAACGCACGACCTGGCGCTGCTCTCGGAGATGGCCGACCGGGTGGGGATAATGTATGGGGGGCAGCTGGTCGAGTTCGGCACCGCCGAGCAGATATACGGCGACCCGCAGCACCCGTACACGCAGGGCCTGCTGGAGTCCATACCCAGGATGCGCGGGTCCCGGCCCAAGTACATCCGGGGGACGCCGCCGGGCCTGCTGGCGCCCCCCTCCGGATGCAGGTTCGCCGACCGGTGCCCGCGCGTGATGGACGTCTGCGGGCAGGACCCGCCCGATATCGGGGGGGCGGGCAGCATGGTAAAGTGCTGGCTGTATGAGGACCCGCCCGGATCAGGCCCGGAACGCTAGGGTCCACTCGAGTACTTGCGGGCTATGGGAAGGCATAGGTCGATGACGCGCAGAACCTTGGACCTGACCGCCGTGTTGTCTATGGAGACCCAGATGTGCATCTTGTCTATGCTAAAGTAGATGATCTGCACTCCCTCGCGCTCCTCCCATACGAACTTTACCTTGCCGAGGCTCTTGTCGAAGAACGCCTCCAGGCCGGTCTTTATCGCTATGTGGGAGAACTGGTAGTGGCTGCTCTTTGAGTCCAGCAGTGGATCCAGGTCGCCGCGGCGGGCGTACGCCATCAGGTCCCCGGTCTCGCCTATGATTCCAACGAACCGTATGGATTTGCTGAACCCGATTATGGTGTCACATATTTTGGTGCACTCTTCCCGGTTCATGTTGGCTGTCGGGGCGGGTGTAGTACTTTAATCGTTCGCATGTGGCGGGGTTGTCCACGCTCTCCGTGCCATCTCACGCTGTAATCGACGCGAAAATCACCTCAAAAGGTAAAAGCAGTCTAGGTTAGTTGGTACGTTCCAGCGGCAGGGGGGCCGGTTATGCCCCCGGCCGTGCCGCGGCCGGGCGTGTCTCGGCTGTCGGCCATGCCGCGGAAAGGTATTTTGATCCTGATCTTTATAGTACAGCAATGAAACCCGACAATAAAAAGAGACGAAGCAAGAAACGCAGACCCGACGGCCACTGCGGCGAGTGGGAGCGAGGGCAGATAGTCAAGGCCAAGGAACTCTAGATGAACATCAAGAGGATCCGAAAGCGGACAGACAAATACGTGAAGACTCACCCGCAGTACGGGCATCTCAAGGCGGCGCTGCTGCTCGGCATCATGATGGAATGGTACGGCTTCTCACTCCGGGGGATGATAGCGGAGCTGCACTACAGGGGCGGCTCGCGCAAGGCTGCCGGCCTCAGGCACGTCCCCGTCAAAGTCATGGCTCCACAAATGGCTTGGAAGGATGCCCAAGGACATGCTCGGGCTGGTTCTGTTCACCGCGGGCAAGGCAGCCTACGGATCCTTCTCGGTAGACTCGACGCACCACCGGTTCAACAGGTATGCCCTGGTTGACGACCCCCGCAAGGAGAAGAGGGCAAACGCGAAGAAGGGCCGGAGGGCCGAGAAGGACGACGCCCCCAAGGAGAAAAAATGGGTGGCCGACACGTGCAAGCACCATGCCCTGATCTCCCCGGACGGCCTGATACTGGCCTGGATGGTGACCGACGGGAACACCGCCGACTCCCCCATGTTTGAAAAGCTCTGTGCCAAGATACCGGAGGGAAGCGGCCCC
>JAGWAW010000054.1:8236-8558 GCA_021296165.1 Nitrosopumilaceae archaeon
ACTGGGCCAAGATGGTCACGTTGTGGAGGGATCATCCGGGCCGGTTCTACCGGGTCTACAAGGCCAGGACCACCATAGATGCCGCATTCTCTGCCATCAAGGGCAGGTTTGCGTACTGCGTCCGGTCCGTGACCATTCCCATGCAGGAGCGTGAGCTTGCCATCGTCTCCATATGCCGCAACATCGGGGCCTGACGGCCCCTAGGGAGTAAAGATCAGTCCGCGTTCCCCGGACACGTGGGGAAGGCTGCGCACCACCGCCTGATCGGGCACGCGCCTGCCCGTCCAGGCCGGTTCCCACGTACCGCATGGCGGGGATGCAC
>JAGWAW010000054.1:8575-10399 GCA_021296165.1 Nitrosopumilaceae archaeon
TGTGGGCCCCCCGGAATACCGCCGACAACCAGTTTTAGTAATTACATGAACCGTCTGTAGAAGACCGTGGACAACCCCGGGCTGTGTCTATCCCGGGATCTGGCCGCCGGCCGCCGCACCCAATGTGGAATAGTCCCCGGTGTGGCACGTAAAGCACATAGATTCGTGCGGTATGCCCACGGCGCGCGCCAGGTTGGCCGCGTCGTTATATCCCAGAAAGTCGGCGCCTATATCACGGCGGACCATCTCCACCAGCCCGGCCTCGTCTATGGGCTTCTCCGAGTAGGTGGCCAGCTCCTCGCGGGACGGAAAGTCTATCCCCGCGTAGCAGGGGAACCTCACCGGCGGGTACGTTATCAGCATGCTGATGCGGCGGGCCCCCGACTTCCGCAGGGCCTCTATTATGGCGCGGGAGCTGGTGCCGCGCACCAGGCTGTCGTCTATCACCACTATGTGCCGGTCCTGGATTATCTCGCGGATGGGTATTATCCACCGGTTTATCTCGATGCGGTCGCTCTGCTGCGGCTCTATGAAGCTCCTCAGCGGCCCCTTCTTGCTGTAGCGGTCCTTCAGCAGGCCCTCGTCGAACGGTATGTTGAGCTCCTGCGCGTACCCCAGCGCCGCGGGCCGGGCCGAGTCGGGGACGGGTATGACCAGATCCGCGTCCCGGATGGGGAACTTTCTGGCCAAGCCCCTGCCGATCTGCTTGCGGGCCAGGTAGATGTTGGCCCCCTCCATGCGGCTGGAGGGGTGCGCAAAATATGTGAACTCGAAGGAGCAGTGGGACGTGCCCTCGCCGTCCGAGAACGTCTCGCTGTGCAGCCCCTCGCCGCTCATCCGCACCAGCTCGCCGGGCCGTATGTCTCGGACCAGTATAGCGCCCACCGCCGAGAGGGCGGCCGACTCGGAGGCGACTATGTGGGTGTCGTCCGCACCCCGGTGGCCCAGTACCATGGGCCGGAAGCCCCGCGAGTCCCTGGCCGCATATACGGAGTGGTCATCAGAGATGAACGTGAAACAGTACGAGCCGGCCATCTCGTTCTTCAGTATCCTGAGGGCCTTGCCCATGCCCCCGCCCCCGTCCATCAGCGAGACCAGCCGCTGCGCCGCCATCAGGGTGTCGCTGGACTTTTGCGGGCTGAACGAGCACCCCCCCACCATGTTCTTCATCTCGGAGGCGTCGGTTATGGTGCCGTTGTGGGCCACGCACAGGTCCCGTATGCGGTGGGGCTGGGCGTTCTCCAGGTTGCTGCGGCCTATGGTGGAGTACCTGACGTGGCCTATGGCGCACTCCGACTCGTACTCGGCCGATATGTCCCGGAACTCGGAGGAGGATGCTGAGACCAGCCCCAGCCGCCGCAGCGGCTCGCGGCCGGGCACCGCTATGCCCCAGGCCTCCTGGCCCCGGTGCTGCAGGGCCCGCAGGGCGTCTATGGCCAGCGGCACGACATTGATCCCTCTGGAGCTGAATATCCCCACCACCCCGCAGTTCTCCCTAACCATGGTGTATTATCCGCTCCAGCGATTTGGACCACGTGTCACGTGCCTTATCAACCATTACGTCGCAGGCTGTAGCGCCGCCCGCTCCGCCGAACGTCCCTATCTTGGCGTGGGGCACGCCGGCCTCCCCCAGGATGTGGGCGGCCTCTGTAATATCGCTAGGTGGAATGGATGCCAAATACCTGGAGTGGCTCTCCGAGAAGAGCGCCACGCCGGGGTGGGGCACGTCCCCTGGTATGGCGTCTAGGTTTATGGTGCATCCCACGCCGGATGTGATGCACATGCGGGAGGCGGCCACCGCCAGCCCACCCCGGGAGCAGTCGT
>JAGWAW010000200.1:0-2035 GCA_021296165.1 Nitrosopumilaceae archaeon
GTTGGAGTGATCCCAGTTATTGTACTGCATCAGACGCTAATTTTGGCCCCCCGGCATACACATTTTCGTTTACTGTTGAGGTACGTCTTTCGCCTCTTTTCCGGCCTTTGCGCCCTTCGTGACGGTCTCATACCTGTCCGCCTACACCACTGCTGTCCGAGCCGGCGGATCCGGACGTCCACCCGGCCGCATCCATGCACGCCCGCCTCCACCTGGTCAGCATATACTGAAGCCACTCCTCGTCGAGCGTGTCAAAATGGCTCCATATTGTGGTGTGGTCGGGTATGGGTTCGGCGTCCCACGGGTTCTTCAGGGTCCGCAGTTCGCTCATGTCCCGCGACGAGACGTTGCGGGCAACCATCAGGACGCAGGCAAAGTCCATCTTCTCTTTGGAGTGTATTGGGGGACGGCCCCTGTTGGCGTGCGGCCGCGGGCTCGGGTGCCTGCGCACCATGTCCGCGCTGGTCTCGACCAAGAAGGGGCTCTCCCTGGTGTGTGCAGCATGGCAGTACTTCCAATAGTCTGGACGTCTCTTGTGTTTGCTTATTGTGGGGCTTGTGCTAGTCCGATCTAAATATCATACTACGATCTTAACTCTATTTATGCAACAACCCCGGTCCCACCGCAACAAGGCCGCCGCTGCCAGAAGACTGGAGCCGGAATATGATCATATACACCGCATGATACTGAATGAGCCATACCTGCAGTGCGACGAGTTTCACTGGCCGGTGCCGGGCGAAAAATCCGGACTGAAGACTGTTTGGCAGGGGTGTCCAAAAACCGCGCCATTGATGCGTTGAAACGATTTCTGCCCGGATACGTGGAATAATAGGGCAGGACTCGTATGCCGGATGGCTTCATGTGGGCAGGCGCCGCCAGATGTGCATGATACACCAAAAGCGGATAGCAAAAAAGGATCTCAAATACAACAACCCCGACGGGGATGTCAAGGCATTTCTGGAGCGATATTCCAGATTGTGCAGCCGGTACATGGATGCGGATAAGATAAAAGATTCACACGCCAGAAGGGTGGCGGCCAGGTGCCTGGACTCGATGATGAGCGGTTTGATGCACGGGAACTGGGAGGATGACCGGGACCATACCATACGCCGCTACAGAAAGAGGTGGCGCAGGGGGGGGGCTCCACATGTCCATGCTTTTGTACGTGGATGGCGTGGATTCGAACAGCAACGGCGTGGAGAGGATCAACAGGGGGTTCGTGTCCATACGTAGTGATGGCGGCGGGAACAGATCCGAGGAAGGATGCGTGTCAACAGCATTTTGTTCAGCATATGTGCCACCTACAGGGTACAGGAAAAGAGCTTTTACAGGCATCTCATATGACGTACGGCCGGCCGCACGGCCGGCATGTAGTTTGATCGGCACAAACAGCCACACTGGTGGGGGACTGCGCGCATGGCTTTTGGCGCTGTGTGGACCGCTTCAGAAAGCAAAACACTTTCGGCTTTACCTCCTTTTCAAGTCTAGCGGCGGTACGTCCTCAGGTCTGCCCCTCCGACAAACACGAATCATCGCACCATGGCCGTATCCTGAGCATAACTATCCAGTAGACCAGAGGATGTACTGGCGGCGGGTGTGTACACAAGTTTGCCTCTCGCACAGGTGCGATCAGCATCACACAGCCGTCACTGAATATGCAAACAGGATGGCTTGAGTACAGACGTGCTCTGGGATACATTGATCTTTTATGTATGGAAGGCGCCTGGATGAATGTGTTTGTACTCGTGCGAGCCGTGATCATGGGGGCGTTCGCGTGGTGGCCAGCCACCGCGGTGTGGAAAAGGCGGTGTCGCGACCATATTAAAAAAGAGATGAGGATTTACTGGTTACTGTGCCGGTATGATGGCGTTAGTGGATAGGGAGAACGTTCCCTGCTCGACCCATGCACCGTCTACGATCTGCCATATGGCAAGATCCAGAGGTATTAGGTCGCCATTCTCGTTCATCTCCGTCGATGCCAGGGCTCCGCTGTACGTGGACGCCACTCTGGGCAGGGCCGCCTTCACGGCCTCGG
>JAGWAW010000200.1:2095-2581 GCA_021296165.1 Nitrosopumilaceae archaeon
CCGGATCTGTACCAAACTCGTTTCTGACGTGCTCTATGACGCGGTCATGGCTTCCGCCGGTGTTGCCCTCGTCGGAGACAAACAGTGCTGTAAACTTCACTGAATTTATGAACTCGTTGGCTATCCGGTCCTCGGCAAAGTAGGACACGCCCACGTATGTCTCTGCTCCAAACCATCTGACATTGCTTAGGATGTCATAGTTTGCGGCGCTCTGTATGATGTCGACCGATTCGTCGTATCCCACCATCAGCACGGCCACCTTGTCGGCGCCGTACTCGTCCACCAGCTCTTGTACATTGTCGGCCAGTATGGAGACTTCGCTGGAGAATGTAGATTGTTCTTGGTTGTACGCGATTCCGGGTTCCACGGTGCCTGTCTTCTCAAAGTTAGCGTGCGTGTGCTCGACGACCCCGTTTCCGTAGTCGTCGTTCCTCCATATGGAGACCATGGCCTCTATTCCCTCGCTCTCCATCACATTGGCCAGTA
>JAGWAW010000055.1:0-13742 GCA_021296165.1 Nitrosopumilaceae archaeon
CATAGACATGAACAACCCACACGCCAACAGCCCTATCACAACACCGAGCCTGCCCTCTCACTCCAGCACGCTCGGCAGTCCGGTGACGAGCTTCACTATATGGTCCGCCTTCCTGTCCAAGAACATCTCCTGCCGCCTGCGCCTGTCGGCGGCCGTCCCCCACACCCCAACAAAGACCACACCGCAGTCGGCGGCGCGGGCCATCATCAGATCCTCGGCCGAATCGCCCACATACACGCAGCGGCGTATGCCCATCGCGTCTATCGCCGAGACCAGTGATTTGGGGTTGGGCTTTGCCATGGAGCGGGGCTCATCCTCCAGAAACGCAGACCCGTCCATGTTGAATATGTCCATCATATCCCCCAGGGTGTGCCGCGCCGACTCGTACCCCCTGCCGGTGACCATCCCTATGCGGGAGCCGAACCTCCGGTGCAGCCACTCCCGCGTCGTATCATCCAGCAGTATGCGCTCGCGTTCTATGAGTCCGGGCTCGGCAAACCGCGACTCCCTTCCGCTGATCTTTTGATATAGATCCGGCCCATAAAACAGCTGATCAAAGACCTCCTGCACCACGCTGCCTGAACCCGGATACGCCAGCCGTCCCACCACGTCGGACATGTTGCACAGGCTGGCGGCTATGTCAGCGGCGTCCCTCACCCCCCGGCAGTCGGCGAACGCGGCCTCGGCCCTCCCCACATCCATGCGGGCGCGGGCAGAGGCGGCCATCATGAGCGTGGCCGCGTACGCGAGATCCACCTCGTTGTTGAAGGCTCCTGTGTCCTTGAACGTCTGTATCACGCGGGGCTGGAGGGGCGGTATGCCCCGCACTCCCAGCCAGTCCAGAACGTACCCGACGGTCCGCACTATGGTGGCGCCGTACGACTCGGCCACGTCCACCAGCACCCCGTCGCAGTCGAATATTATGCCGTCGGGCCGCTCGCCCCCTTCGGCAGGCTCCGCGCCGCCGGCGGAGCGGCCATGCAGTATGTGTGCCAGATACGCGCCCAGCGACCCGGTAGAAATCATTTCAGCAGGTCCCGCACCGCCAGCAGGAAGCGCGAGTTCATGGACTTGGTGCCCACGCTCACCCGGAGGCACCCGGCCGACTCCCCGACCCTTCCCAGCAGCCTTACCGCTATCCCCTGCTCGGCCAGCGCCTTGTGTATGCGGCGGCAGGCGCGGCCCGCGTCAAACAGCACGAAGTTGGCGTCCGAGTCAAACACCCGGAACGCCCCGTACCCCCGCAGCGCGGTTATAATGCGGCGCCGCTCCTCCCGCACCACGTCCCAGGTGGCGGAGGCCTCGCCGGCCCGCTCCAGCGCCAGCACGGCCGCTTCGGCAGATACGGAGGATACCGGGTAGGGATACTGCAGCACGCGGCCGAACACGTCTGATATGGCGCGGTCGGCCACCATGTACCCCACCCGCAGGCCGGCCATGCCGAACGATTTGGAGAGAGTCCGCACCACCACCACGTTGGGGTACCTCTTGGGCATGCGGTACGCCGAGTACCCCCCGAACTCGGCGTAGGCCTCGTCCAGTATTATCACGCCCTCAAACGACTCGGCTAGGCGGCGCAGGTCCGCCCGGCGGATCTGGTGCCCGGTGGGGTTGTTGGGCGAGTCCAGATACACCATGTCTGCGCGGGCCGACGCCTCCAGTATGTCGTCTATGGACACCCTCATGTCCGGGCCGTACGGAACCCGGACCATCTCCATGCCGTGCAGGGCGCACCTGTCCACGAAGAACGAGAATGCCGGGTCGGTGGCCAGCACCGCATCACCCCGTTCTGCCAGGTGTCCCAGCAGCATGTCCAGTATCTGGTCGGACCCGTTCCCCACCGTGATCATCTGGGCCGGCACCCGGAGGTACGAGGATATGGCTCGGGCCACCTTCTCCGTCGCCCCGGCCGGATACTGCCGCGCGTCGACGCGGCGGCGGGCCGCCTCCATCACGTCCCGCTGGAACCGCTCCGGCAGGGCCATGTTCTCGTTAGAGTCCATCCGAAGGCCGGAGTGCGGGGGCGGCTTCTCGTACCCGGAAAGTCCCGAGAGGGCCTCCAGCCTCTCCCGCAGGCTCACGGCACCCTTCCCCTCACCGCCTCATAGTGATTGTGGAGCCCCTCGACGCGGGTCACGGCCCCCACCCTGTCCAGTATGTCGGCCATCCTGGAATGATCGGCCCGGGCCGTGACGCGCATCTTGGTGTAGTCCAGCACCGAGAGGGGCCCGCGCAGCCTGCCCTGGCGGCCGGTGGGCAGTATGTGGTTGGAGCCCAGCATGTAGTCGCTGGCCGCCGAGGGCGTCTCGGATCCGAGCAGTATGAGCCCCGGCGAGTTGAGCGGGGCCGCGTCGCGTTCCGGGTCGCCGGTCAGGACCTCGAGGTGCTCGGGGGCCAGCCGCTCGGCCGCCGAGACCGCCGACCGTACATCGCCAAAGACGGCCAGAAAGCCGTTCTTGTACAGGCTCTCCCGCACTATATCAGAGCGCCCTATCGTGTCCAGCCTGGATTCCACCGCATCTGCGACCCTCCGGGCCAGGGCCTCCGAGTCTGTCAGCATGAAGCATATTGTATCGGGGCTGTGCTCGGCCTGCGATATCAGGTCCAGTGCCACCATGTCCGGATCCGCCGCGCCGTCGGCTACGATGCCCAGCTCAGTTGGCCCGGCCTCCATGTCCACCGGGACGTCGGCCGACACCATACCCTTGGCGGCCGTCACTACGGCCCCGCCCGGCCCCACTATCTTGTCCACCCCGGGTATGGTCGCGGTGCCGTACGCCAAGGCGGCCACCGCCTGTGCCCCGCCGGTCCAGTATATCTCATGGGCCCCGCAGTGGTCGGCCGCCACTACGGTGGCCGCGTCAAAGCCGCTGTCCGGCGGCGGCGTAACCACCACGATGCGGCCCACTCCCGCCACCGACGCGGGCACCACCGACATGACGGCCGAGCTGGGGTACCGGGCCCGGCCCCCCGGAACGTAGCACCCCACGCTGGGGATGGGCCGGAAGGCGCGGCTTATACCGGGCGGCGCCGGCGCCCCGTTCAGCGAGTCCAGCAGGGACTGCTCGGCATCCCGCAGGAGCGAGGCCATGTCCCGTATGGCGTCCAGCACCTCGGGCTGGACTTCCCGGTACGCCCGCCGTATCTCCCCGGGCGAGACCCGCAGCGGGCCCGCATGCCCCGAGAAGCGCTTCTCGTACTCCAGCAGTGCCTCATCCCCCCGCTCCCGCACGTCCCGCACTATATCCCGTACCGCGGATGGATCGGGGCCGGCGGGCCGACGCTCCCCCAAGACGGACGGGTCGTCTCCGGACAGTATCTGCATCATTGCCCCATGTTCAGGATCTGGCGGGGCTCGTGGACCACCAACCCCTGCCCCATCCTGGAGAGGCGGGGCACCAGTGAGTGGTACTCCTCCTTGCGGATTATCGTGTTTATCGCGTACCAGTTCGGATCGCTCAGGGGGCTGACGGTGGGCCTCTTCAGGGAGCTGAGCTGCTCCAGCACGTCCCCCAGGTTCTCCTTGCGCACGTTGAAGTAGATGTGGAGGTGCTTGCGGGCATGCACCGCCCCGGTCAGCAGCGAGGCGATATCCCTCATCTTCTGCGACTTGGTATCGTCGGCCAGCGACTGCGGGTTGGCTATAAGCCGGGCCGAGGAGGTCATCACGGTGTCGGCTATCTGCAGCTTGTTCTGGACCAGGGTGGTGCCCGTCTCGGTCACGTCTATGATGGCGTCCACGTCGTCGGGCGGCTTTGCCTCGGTGGCACCGAACGAAAGTAGTATCTGCACCATCTCGTTGTCGCCCCGCCGGAGCCACGGGGTCACTATGAGCGGATCCGCGTCCCCGTACGCGTCCGCATACGACGGGCATCCCTTGATGAACGAGGAGGCCGTCGTCAGGTACTCCGAGGAGACCCGGAATATCCGCTTCTGGGATATGTACTGGGACAGCATCTGGTCCAGGGAGCGGTGGGGGAGCGAGTCCGGAAAGGCCGCCACCAGCCTTATCCGGCCATACTCCAGGTCGGCCATCTCGGCCACCCGGACGGATGCCTCCCGCACCCAGTCTATTCCGGTGATCCCTATGTCGTACAGGCCGTCGGCCACCAATGTAGGTATCTCCTGCGGCCGCATCATCTTGACCTGTATGTCCGGGTCGTCCAGGTACACGTGATAGCTGCGCTCCTTGCGGGTCACCCGGGCCCAGGCCTGGCCCAAGAGCTTGAAGGTGGCCTGCTCCAGGCTACCCTTGGGGATCACAAACCTTACCGGGTCCATGGCATCCGGAGGGTGGACGGTCTAATAATAGGGATTGTGTCCGGGGGTCCCGTAGGCGTGGGGAGTAGACACGGCCCGGGCCGGCGGGGCCCCGGCTCAAACGGTTTAATCACTCCACATCCCATACCCGGGCAGTGTTCCATGTAATCACCGGAAGCCCGGGAACCGGCAAGCACACCATATCCGGGCTGCTGGCCGCCGCCCTGCACATGTCCGCGGTGGACACAACCCGGGCCGCCGTCGAGGCGGGGCTGGCCGGGCCGGAGGGAACAGACACCGACGCCCTGGCGCGCATAATAGGCCGGCCGTCCGCCGATACGCTGCTGGTGGGCCACCTGGCCCCCCACGTGGCCGCGCCAGACACTGTGGCGAGCGCCACGGTGCTGCGCCGCAGCCCCTACGAGCTCGAGGCGGTGTACCGCCGCCGGGGCTATGCCCGCCCCAAGGCCCTGGCGAACCTGGGCGCCGAGATACTGGACGTGGTGGCCGGCGAGGCGGCCGCCGCCTTCGGCCGCATAACCCAGGTGGACGTGACCGGCGACACGCCGGAGGGCAGCGCCCGCAAGGTCGCCGGGGCCGTGCGGGGGTCCTACACCTCCGACAGGGTGGACTGGCTGGGAGCCATACACCGCAACGGAGACATCTCCAGGTTCTTTGAGCTGGACAAATAAGGCGCCCCTGACCCGCCGCATACCGTGTTCGAGGTAATAAAGTCGGATCTGGGCGGGCGGATAGGCCGGCTCCACACCAACCACGGCACGGTGGAGACCCCCGCGTTCGTGCCCGTCATACACCCCGTAAAGCAGTCCATAGGCTGCAGCACCATACGCGAGATGGGCTTTGAGATGGTCATCACCAACGCGTACATAACCATGAAGCGGTACGGGGAGGAGGCCGAGCGGCGGGGCATCCACGACATCATAGGGTTCGACGGCCCCATAATGACCGACTCGGGCGGGTACCAGGTGCTGGAGTACGGCGACCTGGACATAGAGCCGGCCCGCATGGCCGGGTTCGAGGCGGCCATCATGTCCGACGTGGCCGTACCCCTGGACAAGCCCACCGGGTTCGGGCTCCCGCACGATACGGCGTCATCTTACGTGGACCGCACCCTGGAGGCCTGCCGGCAGACCCTCGGGGCGGCGCCCGACAACGGCCAGATATGGGTGGGCCCCATACAGGGCGGCGAGCACGCCGACCTGGTGCGGCGCTCGGCGCGGGGGCTCCTGGAGGCCGGCCACACCATGGTGGCGCTGGGCAGCCCCGTCGAGTTCATGGAGTCGTACGAGTATAGATTGTTGGCGCAGATGATAACGGAGGCCCGCGAAGCCGTTCCGCCCCGGATCCCCATGCACCTCTTCGGCGCCGGCCACCCGCTCACCATACCGCTGGCCGTGGCGCTGGGCTGCGACACATTCGACTCGGCCTCGTACATACTGTACGCCAAGCAGGACCGCTACATCACCTCCGACGGCACCCGCCGCCTGCCCGAGCTGCGCCACCTGCCCTGCTCCTGCGCCGTCTGCGCCTCCCGCACCCCCGCCGACATAGCGGGCGACGAGCGGCGCGTCGACCTGCTGGCGCTGCACAACCTGGCGGCCATCAAGCTGGAGGTGGACGCCACCAAGCAGGCCATCCACGAGGGCCGGCTCTGGGAGCACGTCATCAAGAAGGCCCGGGCCCATCCCCGCCTGTACGAGGCCACGCCGGTCCTGCACAACAATGTGGTGCTGGCAGGGGGAACGCCCCGCTTCAAGGCCAAGGCGGCATTCCTGTACGACTACACCGACCAGTACAGGCCCGAGGCCGGGGCCCTCCGCGGCGCCATAACCTCGTTCCGCACCGCCAAGCCGATCCTCCGCATACTCCCCGAGCCGGAGGCCAAGCCCGCGTACCTGTCCGGGGCGTGCCGCGCCGCATCAGAGGACCCCGACGTGCAGGTCTGCGTGTACAACCCGTTCCTCGGCGTGATACCCCTGGAGCTGACCGACCTGTACCCGGCCGCCCACCACCTGAGCGTCCGCGGCACCCACGAGCCGGCCGCATTCCCCACCTTTACCACATCGCTGAAGCACCTGCTGGCCAACAACGCCTTTGAGGAGATCCGCTACGACGAGTCAGACCAGTTCCTGGCATACCACATACGGAAGGCGCGCGCCCAAGCCGCCGCGCAGCAAAAATAAAAAAAGACGGATAACCATCTAGAGGCCTGAGTCCTCGGCCCAGCCCTTTACAAAGACACCGTTCTTGTGGAGAGGCACCGGCTGTCCGGGAGTGTAGTGCATTGGCCTCATCCAAAAGATTGACTTTGTCGGACACACCCCGATGCATGCACCATCAGAGATGCACCTCTCGGGATAGAACACGAACGCCTTGCCCCTCTTCCAGCCCTCTACGGGTTTTACTCTAAGGACGTCGGGTCCCAGAGTCGTACAGATCTCCACGCACAGGGCGCAGCCTATACATCTCTGCTCGTCGACATCTGGCAGTATTGCGATTGGCATTATGGAGATGGTTCCCCCGGCATTATATTTAAACCATGATTCAATTTCAAAACCCCGTTATGCGCCGGCCGAACCCGGCGGGCCGCCATACAACATAGGCCCCCCCACACAGATAACAAACAAAAAAGAACGCCATACGTTCTACTTTCTCATTGCGTCGATCTGACCGGATGTGATCCAGTCAAGCAGTTCAGCCGATGATGGATTCAGGTCTGCTCTCTTGTTCAGCAGGTTCTGAACCCAGATCCAGTTGATCTGATTCAAAAGAGGCTTGTTGAACTCGTCTTCGGCTCGTACCTTGAATACCAAGGAGCCGTCCTGCTGCTCAAGCCACTCTTGGAAACTTCTTCCCATGGTTGGCTCGTTATAGATGTAGGTAATTAAAGGTTCTGCGGATTGTATGGGCAGCGCAACGCCCGACTTCCGGATCCCCCGGCAGGGCCATATAGGCCGCCCCGCCACACCATACATGCGGCTGGGGGAGATACCCCGGGGGCTGGATGGCGAGATCGCCTGGTGCACCCGGGACGGCGAGGGCGTGGGCATACTGCAGGCGGGAGGCCGGCCGGACCAGTCCAGTAAGGTATACCAATACATGGAGGGAGAGGGGTTCTACATCAGACGGACGGCCATACCCGGCGGCGGGTCCTGGGACGACATATTTGACGACAACGAGATAGACGTCTTGGTGATGGGCAACCATCCCGGCGGGGCGGAGGCCGGCGCGGGGTTTGCCCGGCGCGTCATACGCCGCAACCCGCTGATCGACGTGCTGCTGTACGGCACCGGAGAGATAGAGCCCCGCACCGTCCACGACCGTTCCCTGTACACGGCGATATGGACGCAGCCGGGGACCGACTACACGGAGCGGGCAGTCTCGCTCATACGCATGCACAGGCAGAAGTGGAACGACGTGATATTCCTGCGGGGGATGGTCATATCCCAGATAGTGGATATCGAGGGGCGCATCAACGACGCCCTGGCCGCCCACTTTCGTCTGGAGCCATCCACGCCCCGGGGCCGCCGGTTCGAGGAGTATGTGCTGGAGAACCCGATGTACATGCTGGAGGGCAAGAAGCGGGCCTTGGGGAGCATACTGAAGGATGTGGGCCTGGGAGAGATGTGGGCTGGAATGAATAGCAGGATATCAGATCTGCAGGGCAAGCGCAACAAGCTGGCCCACTGCGAGGTGGATCCCGACGACACCAACACCTTCACGTCCATGGGCAAGGCGTACACGTACGACCGGAACGGCATGAGGGGCATACTGAGGGATGCCCGACTGGCGCGGCAGAGGCTGCTGGAGATAGCCGATGCCCTGCGGGAGAGGGCCTGAAGCCGCCGCAGGCGCGGTCGATCACCGACGTCGGAGTCCCGCGCGGCGATCTGACCGGCAAAGTGCGGGATCTGGCGTAATGGTATAGTCGAGGCCATTTGTCTGCGCGATATAATTCGTCATATGGAGAGATGCCGGTTTTCCGCTGAATTGAAAGATTCAGATCCCAAAACATCCTACAATATCCCCGATGGATGCCAGAGGCCCGGGGCGGCAAGCCGTATCGTACGTGCCGTGTCGCAGGCGAGCAGCTGTCGGAGACGGATGATGTCAGGCCGAGGCTGCTTAGGACTGTTCAGGCAGGGACACTGCCAAGCGGGCTCACATGGCAAGGGGCCATTAAGAGACGGTATGGAAAGAACGGCCACAGAACCGCCAGAGATGGGTTCACCCACCATACCCTTCGCGACTGACCGGTCCGGATGGCCGAACGTGGGCTGGGCGGCATGCACGACAGGTATGCCCCAAACACAAATCCAAGAAGGTGAACTGGTGCCTAGAATCATCCATTGGGATATCCAGCTACTGTTACATGCGCTTCGGGTTCGGCGACACACAATTATGCTACTGTAATGCTGCTGGTACAATTGAGGTTTGGATTCGGCCGGCTTAACGAGGATAATTTTCTGCAAGTTTTGGTCGACTGGGCGCAGTCCACCTACGGAGACGAACTGGATCTGCACGGCGGCGAGTACCCCCATATGGCCACTTTTGAAACGGAGGAGAAGCTGGTAAAGCAGGTCCTGACATGGTTCATCTTGGAGTGGACAAATCCGCGCACCAACACCACCCTGCTGGAGGAGTTCGTTGACAAGTTCGTTAAGGATACTGCCTTGGCCGCCAAGGTCAGCCAGTTTGGCCGCGCATTCTACAGTACCTTTCGGATCACCCGGCGCGTCTCGGACTGCACGTACGTCGTTGTCGATCAAATCACTAAAAAGAGGTATCGGGTCAAATTCCGCAACACCATACCGCCTTCCCACGCTAGGCTCACCTTCAACGGGTACATACACCCGTGGGAACCGGACGGCACCCATCGAGCGACGGGCATACTTACGTTTAGGGAGGCCCCGTCCATACCCTTCATCACCCCCAATATGCAGGAGGACCTGTTCCGCATGATGATGAAAGAGAAGCAGGATAAATGCGAGTCGGTCCCGGTTTCGGCCACCACCAAGCTGTCCACGTATCTGAAGAACCAGCCGATCGAGACGGTAAATGCGGTGTCAGGATTCCTGAACGTTCCCGAAGGCCGGAAGAGGGAAAAGATCTCAGGGATAAGGGCTGCCCTGTCAGGAGATGGCGCCGCCCATGTCCTAGAGTCGCTACCCAAAAAAGAACTGGCATGCCTGCTGCATGTGCGCCAGTCTCCCCAGAAGGCATCCAAGTATGGAGGGCTGGAGCGCAAGTTCGGAGACGACGACTTTGATCCGTACGGATCCGGGCGGGCACGATCGGTGATCGGACGGCTCAGAGAGAAGGGCCTACTGATAGTGGGCAAGAAGACGATGGGCGACAAACGATACAAGGTCGCGGTGGCGCCCGCAGAACTTGGCGCGGCGCTGGACAAGCTGGACCCACCCTCCGAGCCGGCGTCAGACAAATCCAAGTCTGCCGCAAAACGTCCGCGGAGATGGATGGCGCGGTCCTGGTTCTAGGCGATCGGCTGCCCAGCCCCGCCTCTGCGCCTGTCCTACGGCAGCCATTGCAGGAGCGCCATAGCACGATAAATTCCGCCCAGAATGTCGTGCTGGGTGAAAAAGTGGTGTATCCAAGTGGCTTCTACGCGTTATGGCGTGCGGTGCAGGCGCCTGCCTAGCCACGGCAATGCGCCCGCAGGGGAACCGCCAAACCACGACACCGGCTGCCCGCATCGGTAGGGTTTTAACACGTCCCGGAGCGACCCCATCCCTTGAAGGTCACAGTACTGGGGGCCGCCGGCGAGGTGGGCCGCTCCGGATTCTTGGTGGAACACAACGGCACCAGGATACTCATGGACTACGGGGTCATGTTCGAGAGGAGGAGAGAGCCCCCCAAGTTCCCCCTGCCGGTGCAATCGCGGGGACTGGCCGGCGTAATCATAACGCACGCCCACCTGGACCACTCCGGCAACGTCCCCTCGCTGTACCAGACCGGCGACGTGGACGCGTACGCCACCGATCCCACCTTCGACCTCAGCGAGCTGCTCATAAAAGACATGCTGAAGCTGCAAAAGTCCAGACAGTACCCCTTCGGGCAGCCTGAGCTATACAACATGATTAGGAACGCCATCCCCCTGGAGTACGGCCAGAGCGTCAGGAAGGGCGACATATCCTTTGAGCTTCGCCGGTCCGGCCACGTGGTGGGCGGAGCCACCGTGCTGGCCGAGGGCGGCGGAAAGCGGGTATTCTACACCGGCGACGTCAAGATCCCCGGATCCCGGCTCCTCCAGGAGGCCGACATGGACATAGGCGAGATAGACCTGCTCATAACGGAGAGCACCTACTCGCAGACCGAGCAGGTTCCCCGGGAGGAGTCCGAACGGGGCCTTGTGGAGTTTGCCAACGAGATAATGGACAACAAGGGGGTGCTCTTCATACCCTCGTTCTCTGTGGAGCGGGCTCAGGAGATGCTCTGCATACTCAAGGCCGCCGGGTTCAAGCACCGCATCATAATGGACGGCATGGCCCTGAAGGTCAACGAGATACTGCTGAGGCACCCCCGGTTCCACCGGGACCCGGACACCTTCCGGGACGCCGTCGAGTCGGCCGTCTCGGTGCGGCACCACGAGGACCGCAAGAGGCTGATAAAGGAGCCCTGCGTGGTGATATCGCCGGCAGGGATGCTGGTGGGGGGCAACGCCGTCTTCTACCTGCAGGAGCTGGCCACCGACAAAAGAAACGGCATAGCCATGGTCTCGTACCAGGGCGAGGACACCCCCGGCCGCCGGCTGCTCGACGAGGGAAAGGTCTCTTACCGGGGAAACGACCACACCGTCACCGCCGAGGTACGGCAGTTCCAGTTCTCGGGGCACTCGGACAGGCGCGACCTGTTTGACATGGTCCGGAGGATACGGGGCAACCCCAAGGTTCTCACGGTCCACGGGGACCAGGACTCCTGCACCATGTTCGCCGAGCAGATACGGCAGGAGTTCGGGCTGGAGGCGGAGGCCGCCCAGGCGGGCCAGACAGTGCAGGCGTGAACGCCAAGCAGACCATACTCAGCGGGCAGGTCTTCCTGTGGGAGTATGCCGGCGGGTTTTGGTACGGCATAGACGGCGACAACGTACTCAAGGTGGGCGACACCGGCGTGGTGGACGCCAGCGGCGAGGTGCCCGACTTCTTCCGCGACTCCGATGATATGGACGCGATACACGCCTCGCTGTCGGCGGATCCGCTCCTGAGGCAGACCATGGCACAGTACCCGGGGTTGCGCATAACCCGTCAGGACTTTGCCCAGTGCGCCATATCGTTTGTGGTCTCGGCCAACTCCAACATCCCCCGGATACGGAGGAGCCTCCGGGAGATCTGCCGGCGGTTCGGCAGTGTGGTGCGGTTCGACGGGATGGAGTTCAGGACATTCCCCCCGCCGGAGAGGATCGCCGGACTGGACATACCCGAGATACGGGCGTGCGGGACCGGGTACCGCGCCGGATACGTGCGGGACGCGGCCCGGGCCATACTGGAGGGGGCAGGGCCGGACGACCTGCCCTACCCGGAGGCGCGGCGGCGTCTCTGCGAGATGCCGGGGGTGGGCAGCAAGGTGGCCGACTGCATACTGCTCTTCTCGTGCGGGTATCTGGAGGCGTTCCCGCTGGACCGGTGGCTGGTCCGCACCATGCACAACATGTACGGGATAGGCTCCGGCAAGGCGCCCCACTCGCACGCCGCCTACGACGCCATACACGACATGGTGGTGGAGAGGCTGGGCCCGTACGCCGGATACGCCCAGCAGTATCTCTTCAAGATGGCCCGGGATGCCGCCGATAAACCCTTAAGATGGTAGAGTGCGACGGCGGTCGGGCCCGTAGCTCAGCATGGACAGAGTGTTGGACTTCTAATCCAGTGGTCAAGGGATCGAAGCCCTTCGGGCCCGCTCCAGTGGGGTGTGTCCAACTAGCATAAAGCCTCCGGAGTCTCCCCCGGCGGCCCTACGCCCGTAGTACAATTGGATGCATCTGGGGCGTCCGCCATCACATGTGATGGGTTTTTCGCGCTCCCTTTTTGGCCGCCGCCCTTCTCGCCGGTGTACGGGAATGATACCACGGCAGCGCCCAGCAGCGTTTGGACGAGCTGCGCGGGCGCATACTGCTCCCAATCCCCGGCCACCCGCCGGCCGGCACCATCATTGCATGGCGCCGGAACAGCCGCCGGTTCATATGCGGACACGCCGCGTGCCACTATATTTATGGCGGCGACGTCGTCCAGGAGGCGCACGCTTTCGTGCGCCTCCACAAATTCCACGCCTTGGTACCGTACTTGGGCGCCCACAATTTGGCGTCGCACGCCGGACACACGGAGCTGGTCCCGGCCGGGGCGATTCCATATACGGGCAGCCCATGCTTGGGGAACACGCTGTCAGCCACCGCGCGTATCATCCCCTGGCTGAGTCCCATCTTCAATAGGTCGCGCGTCTCTCTTGACATCATGCGGTTCGACCGGACCAGCAGCCTGTCTATGGTGGACTCCTCCAGCACCAGCGCCATTTCCCTGCCGGCCAGGCTATGCATCAGCTTGTACAGCCAGTCGTTCTTCTGGTTTCTGTACCGGGCGTTGATGCGGTTCCGTTCCCGGCGGTTCACGCGCCAGTCACGGCGTTTTTTTGCATGGTGTCGCTTGTTCTTCGGCTTCCGGCCGGGGTGCTTGACGTGGCGCGGCATGTTTCTGACGGAATGGTTCCTATTCTTCTTTGGCCTGCCGCCGGTCACGCTTAGTGCGGCGTGCTTTTTACGGCGTATTTGTGCATATTTCAGCGCCGCATTCGGGATGCGCCGCACGTTGCCATCCGTATCGGCCGTGGAATGCTCCATCTTGTTGACGTCCATGCCGACCATGCCCCGCGGCGGTATGGGCGCGACCACTGGCCGCGGTTCGTACGCTATGGACAGGACGGTGGGCGTCACAGTAACGGCCCCAACGCGCACCGCGGTTGCCAGTTTTTCCACCATGTGTGCGGTGAGCCGGAACTCGGCGACGTGCCTGGATGGTACCACGGGGAACCGCAACACCACATGTGGAGACGCCAGTATGTGTGGTTGGTTCGGCGCGTCGGACAGTTTGCACCAGAACCCCTTTCCATATATCACGCATGATGTTGCGCCCCGCCGCAGCGCGGGGTTGGTGCATTTTGGGCGCCGCGCGTTGGGGTCGTATGCGCGCCTTTTGCGGTATGCGCGGATGGCAGTCTCGCAGCCGTCGTTCATGTATGAGGCGAAGTTGGCCATGTACCTGTGGTCGCGGTGCTTCAGCCTCTCATAGATCTCCCGGCGGCGCATGTCATACAGTTTCAACTCACCCCCCTTGTAGCCGTCCCTCACCCTGGGAAAGTCGCGGATGAACTCCGTCCACAGTCTGTACCCCAGGCCGGTCCTGTGCCTGGCATACTCCAGCGCGGCCGCCAAAATGTGGTCGGGGTCGTGCCTC
>JAGWAW010000055.1:13754-19456 GCA_021296165.1 Nitrosopumilaceae archaeon
TGCCGGGTGGTGTATCTTGCAGTGCGGCATTGATGCGGCCGCAACCGGTCCGCGCCTTCGCTTCATGCAGAATGTCGTACATATATCATATTTAACGATTGAAATGCCATCATCCCACTACACTATACCATGTCATACTACACCATACCGTACCATGCGGCCCGCGTGCCGCCGTTTTTGGTATATGCTGGTTGGACACACCCGCTCCAGTGCTGCGGTTTATAATTTGGGGGTGACCTCGCCACCCCAATGACAGGCGCCATAGAGGCCGAATCCCTCTCAAAGTCGTTCGGGGATACCAAGTCGGTGGACGGCATAACCTTCCGCGTGGAAGAGTCGGAGATATACGGGTTTCTGGGCTCCAACGGCGCCGGGAAGAGCACCACCATGATGATGCTCACCACACTGCTGCGGCCCACTTCGGGGTCGGCCCGCGTCGCCGGGTTCGACGTGGTGCGGGAGGCCGCCCGGGTCCGGAGCCACATAGGCTTCGTGCAGCAGGAGAACGCCGTCGACGAGTACCTGACCGGCCGAGAGAACCTGGTGCTGCAGGCCAGGCTGAGCCGCGTGGAGCGGAACGAGGCCAAGGGCCGCATAGACGAGCTGCTCGACACCATAGGGCTGGTCGACCGGCAGCACGATGCCACCGTCACATACTCGGGCGGCATGAAGAAGCGCCTGGACATAGCCTGCGGCCTGCTGCACCGGCCCTCCGTTCTGTTCCTGGACGAGCCCACCGTGGGCCTGGACATACAGACCCGCCGGCGCATATGGGAGAGCATACGCCGGATGCACCGAGAGCACGGCATGACGGTGTTCCTGTCGACCCACTACATGGAGGAGGCCGACGAGCTCTGCGACCGGGTCTGCATAATAGACGAGGGCAGGATAAGGGCGGTGGGCCGTCCCGGCGAGATGAAGGGTAGGATGGGCAGGGACGTCATAACCATGGAGGCCGGCGGGTCGGCCCGGCGGCTGGCCGACCGCATAGGCGCCATGCAGGGGGTCAAGTCGGTGGACGTGCGGGGGGACAGCGTGACGGCGTACGTGCAGGACGGCGCCGGGATGATGCCGGCGATATTCGGGGAGGCCGACTCGCTGGGCGTTACGATACGGGCCGTCTCCATGTCCAAGCCCAGCATGGACGACGTGTACATATCGTACACAGGCCACCAGATCCGCGAGCAGGGCCCCGAGCCCCGCAGGAGGAGGAGGGGGATTTGAGCTTCGGCCCGGACGTCTACGCCATATTCTGGCGCGAGATGAAGAGGTACCGCAAGTCCAAAAGCGGCGTGCTGATACGGCTGATACAGCCGGCCGTCTGGATCGTGGTTGTGGGGAACACCTTCTCCGGGACCAAGCCACTCATACAGGCAGCCGGCTTCGACGGCGAGTACATCGAGTTCATGGCCGCCGGGGTGATAGTGCTGACGGCCATCTTCACCAGCATATTCGGCGGGGTGAACACGCTCTGGGACCGCCGGTATGGGTTCATGAACAAGGCCCTGGTCTCACCCATATCCCGCTCGTCGCTGGCCCTGGGCAAGATGCTGGCCATATCCACCGTATCGGTGCTGCAGGCCAGTCTCATCATAGGGATATCGCTGGCAATAGGGGTGCAGTTCAGCGACTATGCCATGATAATTCCCATAATGGCGGTGGTGCTGCTGTTTTCGCTGGGGTTCTCGGGCATATCGGTGATGGTGGCCGCGACGGCCAAGTCCCAGGAGGCCTTCTGGGGGATCATAAATTTTCTGGGCATGCCACTCTTCATGATAAGCCCGGCGCTCTTCCCGTTGGAGCTGCTCCCCGAGTGGCTGGCCACCCTGGCCAAGTTCAACCCGGCCACATACACCATACTCATGGTGCGGGAGATGATGACCGGGGTGCCCTCGGGCGTGCCGGCTGCCCTGAGCCTGGGCATACTGGCGGCATTCGTGGCGGCGGTGGTGGTGGTGGCCGGGTGGACATTCACCCGGGACGTGAACCGGCCGTTCTAGGGCTCGGCGTGGGCCTGTATCTGGTCTGCCGATACGGCGTGGCGTATGTCGGTCCGGCGCGCTGCCAATATGTGGCCGGGGTCTCGCACGCGCTCCAGACTGCCGCCGTACGCCACGTACAGGTAGTAGTTGGGCCCGGCGTTGCGGGCCACGCGCATCTCGTTGGGCGTGATGGAGACGCCGCCGGCCCCCTCCCGCGCCCGGACCGCTATGTATATGGCCCTGCCCTCGGCGTCCCGGGACTCTATGTCATACCCCATGGAACGGCCCGACACGTCCACCGGAAGTCGGCCGTGCCGGCGCTCATACTCCATCGCCGCCCTGATGCCCGATGCGTGCGCACGGGGGTCGGGCGGCTCGGCGGCGCCGGGCACCACCCTGGCCCAGCATGCCAGGCGCGGCGCCGACATGCTCAGCTCCTGCTCCCGCGATATCCGGTAGAGCAGGTCTTGGCGATGCCTCTCGTGCCGCGCCTTCTGCGCTGCGGCTCGCGCCGCCCCGTCCGGGTCGCCCGCCCGTTCCATGGTGCCAGCCGTGTGCCGGATCAGTCCATCTAGGGAGGCCAGCCCGTACCTCTCCCGCACGTCGGCCTGCCGGCGCCTCTCCATTAGCAGCTCGTCCCGGTATCGCTCGGCGGCGCCGAACACGGCCTGGGTGGCGCGGGCCTCGGCGGCGCGGAGGCGGTGCTCTCCCGGATCATCGCCGCCGGGCTGCAGATCCCATAGTATGGAGGGGTGATGGTGTGTTATCTTGCCGGCGTTGGGATCCACGAAGTGGGAGACGAGCCTCCTGCCGGCGACGGCGCCTGTCCCGTCCCTTATCTCCAGCTCGTGGAACAGCACGTACCCGTCCATCATGCCGTCCGGATCCGTGAATATGGCCCCCCGTCCGGCATCTCCGGCGCAGTTCTCTGAGATCCACTCCATGACCGCCTCAAATACGGGGTGGCCGGGGGCCACCAGCTCGGCATCCGTGCCCCGGGACGGATCAAACGTGATCTTTGGATAACTGTCCGGCATGGCGGGGGTCGACCGGCGCAGCTCCGGGGGGATGAAGTCCACGGCATCCAGTCCGTCGGGGCGCCGGCGCACCCTGCCCCCCAGCATGTCGAGCGCCCGGGAGAGCATGTCGCCGGTATACTCTGGGGACGCCTTGTGCGTCCGGGAGTCCTCGGCCATCCGGGATAGCGCTGCCGTGTCCATGGGTCTGGTGACCGGCCCGTCCGATATGGCGCGGCGCCCGTCGTTGTGGTACCACTCGGCCACCCTTACGTTCAGGTCTTCGGATATTGCGTCCGGGTCGCGGGCGCCCGTCGCCGCGTCTGCCATCATGGCATGGAACGTACCGCCGGGGAGAGCCATTCCGATGTAGTCGAATATGCGGTCGTTTCCCGCCTCGTCCCTTATGCGCGTCATGCAGTCCAGGAGGCCCTTCATCACCCGGCCCCCGGGCATGTCGGCGACCAGCATGTTCAGTATGGAGATATCCGAGGCGTTTCCGTACCTGCGCAGGTACGCCAGCCGCCGGGCGGCCCGGCCGGGCTCCCAAGGTATGTCGTAGTTGATCATGTTGCTGCAGAACTGCACGTTGATGCCCTCGCCGACCGCGTCGGTGGCGACCATGACGTCGGCCCCTCCCCTGAAGGCGGCCTCCGCCCGCATGCGGTCCCCGTACTCCATCTCATCGTGCAGCGTGCACACGCCGTACCCCCACGACCTTATGCGGTCCTCCAAGTAGTGGAGCGTATCGGCCGACTCGGTGACCACCAGTGCCTGGGCGCCGCCGAGCCCCCGTAGAGCCTGTCGAAGGGTCTGGACCTTCCGCTCCGAGTCAGAGTCCAAGACGCGCCGCGCCATCATGATGAGGCGGTCCAACGACTTGATCTCGGCCTCGGCATCCTCCCACTCCCCGGCCGGTACAAGTTTGGTCTGTCCGGTCCCGGTATAGTCGCGCAGTGCGTCCTCGAGGCTGCGCATACGCGCCTCCAAGGCCCGCAGGGCGGCATACACCCCCGACAACATGCACCTAGATACGTGCAGTAGTGCAGCATCGGGGCCGGCTCTGCCGGACCACCTCTTGGTGTAGTCACTTACGGCCCCATACAGCAGCGCCTCTATCTCCGAGGGGGCGACGGGCACCGTCTCCACTCTGCGGCTCCCGAAGAGCGGGGATCCGCCGGGATCAGTCAGGGTTTCAGCAGTCCGGCGCAGCGATATGGGGTTGTCGGCGGCGGCGGTGGACTCTTGCGTCATCTGCGGGTCCGCCAAAAACCCCATCTCTAGCATGTCCAGTAGCAGGCGGAGTTCAGAAGAGCCCCCCGGCGGCGGGGTCGGGGTCAGGAGCAGCAGGTGTTCGCTCATGCTGTGGAGCGACGCGGTCAGCGGGCTCCTGCTACTTCCCGGCAGGGGCCGGAGCGGCAGGTCGTGCGCCTCGTCCACTACTATGATGCCCGGTGGGGAGGACTCCAGGTACGGCATGACGTCCTCTCGCTCCACAAACTCGGCCGACGCTATTGTGATGCCCGGACCGTTCCACGCCCGCCGGATATGATGCCGGGGGTCGCGGTCCGCTATGCGGGAAGCCTCACCGAGTCTTTCCCTGAGCTCCCGCCGCCAGTGCTCGTGCAGATGTGGGGGGGCCACCACCAGCGCCCCGCCGATGTCCCTGCGAGCCTTCAGCTCTTTTATAATCAGGCCTGCCATCACCGTCTTTCCGGCCCCCGCCTCGTGCCCCAGCATGAACCGGACGCGCGGCCACCTCAGCGCGTAGTTGTATACGGCCTCAATCTGGTGCGGCAGCAGATCCACCGCCGACGTATGCAGCGCGGAGAGCGGATCGTCCGCGGACGCGAACCCGTACCGCATGGCCTCTACGGCTAGAAACGCCCTCTGGGGGTTGCCGGCCATGTCATTTAGTCCATCGGCCGCCTCCAGCTGCTTCACGTCGGCCTGCGTGAGGATGCAGTCTACTGCATTGCCCGACTCCGCGGCACATCCCATGATGCGGACGTAGGGGCCCGACCGCTCCACGCTGTGTATGCGTACGGGCTCGGACCACTTGGGGCCGCGGACGGTGGCTCCCGGACGCATACTGCCAGGGTTCACGGCATACTGAGCCCTGCAATTATCTATTATCTCTGTCGGTCACCCCACTCTGGAGTATTGTCCCAAAAGTAGTTCGCGCCCTGCCCGTACATAAGTACCGTATTTTATTGACAATACCGCCCATGGCTGCGGCCATCTGGAGTGGATGCGATTGGCACGCCAGGGACGCCTAGACCGCGGCCTGTTTTTACAAAGCCATATGGAATGATCCGTCCCTTGCAGAGGCGCGCCGCAACAAGTGGTCCGTGAGGCGACATCGTGGCAGGGACAGCGACGCGGCGGCACGCTTCCGGCATACTGCCAAGGCCGACCCGGACTTTGTAATGGTAGGCAGCGACGCAGCTGCGGATACGAGCAACTGGCGCAGGCGGTTCTTGCCGCATGGCCAGAAATGGGCTTTGCCAAATGACGGGGTATGCGGAGTAAAATTTCAAAAGATGTTGCCGGCAGTCAGCCAAACTGCGCAATCCCACAGTATGGCAGGGCGGGTTCCGTTGCAAACCGTGTTGATAGCAATATATCATGACACCCCGCGGCTCCACACAACTTTTCCGTCCACCAGGATGGTCATTCCATCAGTCATGAGGTCCGCGGCACA
>JAGWAW010000056.1 GCA_021296165.1 Nitrosopumilaceae archaeon
ATAGATTCGAGGGCAGGCAGGCTTGATCATATAGCCGGCCACGCGCCATACGGTTCGGCTGCCGTATATTTTGATGCCGCCGACCGCCGAAATGCTGGCGGGACGGCGTGCGCGGCCCGGTCAGCTACCCCCAACATTTGGAATATGAGCGCTATGTATTCGACTTTGGATTGATCTAACTTCTTCATGACCCGCACCCGCCGGCCCCCAATATGGCGCCATCGCTGGGAGCGTCGCGGCCGGCGCGGCGGGTCCGGCCTCCATCCGTCCTTTTTGGCGCCATCGTACCAGTCAAACCCCGACGGCATGTCAATCATCGGCTTCCCTCCGTATTCCTTCTCTTACTTCTCCCCCTGTACTCAGGGGTGAACTACTTACCGGGCTACAGAATCACGATCCGCGGCATCGTACAGAATGTGGGACTGCGGGCCCAGATCAAGATCGTCGCCGAGCGGCTCGGCGTGTGCGGTACCGTGGAGAATCTGAGGGACGGATCCGTCCTGATTGTCTGCGAAGCCGAACGGGCTGACGTTGAGGAGATGATGCGGCAAATCCTATCGGGGGCTGAATTCGCAGTAATTGCAGACGTGCTGGTGGAGGAGGGGCCGCCGGCTACGGGCATGGGGGGCTTTGAGGTGATAGTGGGCGACCACGCCGAGGAGCTGCTTTCTGCGTGGTCCTCCAGAGCAAAGGCGGCGCTTGCAATGTTGGCAGCGCTGCAAGATAAAGTGGGGCCAAGCCGGGCTGGAGAGGGGCCAGGCCGAGACAAACGAGACCCTGGCCAGGATGGAACGGGGCCAGGCTGGAGAAGGGCCAGGAAGATCTGAAGCGGGGCCAGGACCAGACGGAGGATGTGATAAAGTCAATTAACAGCAAGCTGGACGCGTCACTTGAGAATGACGCCCGGGGCATTGAGGTTTTGAGGGACCTGCGCGACGACGGGCTGCTGCGCGTCCCCCAGTGCCGGATGCTGAGACCTCTCCCAAGCGGACAAAAGCAACCCGCCCTTGAGTCCTTACGGCGCACATGGCCGACGGCAGACCGCTGCGGCTGTCCATCTCCTTGGTGCCGGACATTGCGCCCTGCGGCCGTGTTGGCCGCCGTATGCGCCCGCGGCTTGGGGCCGCAGCGGGGTGTAAAGGGGGTGCAAGCGGTGCAGGCGAGCGCACCAGCGGGGGTGGAGTTGGTCCGCTGTTATGTTTGGCGTATGGTGTGGTGTCCGTTGGTCCGCGTTCTGGCCCGGATGGGTGTCTTGAAGGTGACGCGTTTGCCGTGTGTGTTGGCATTTATTTATATACTCAATTCTTTATTTACTATATAAAATAGCATCAATGGAAAATACAGATAAAAAATAGCTATAAGTTAGCCTAGGACGGTTCGTTCATTAGTCTTAAATATAGACCAGACAACCATGAGTCAATAAAATGGAAAACGAGATAGTAAGAAAGACAACTAGTCTTACACTTATTGCGATCATGGTGGCCGGAGGGCTGACGTTTGCTATACCTGGGACTGCGCCTGCGCACGCCCAGACCACGGCCATGTCAGTCTCTGCGGTCAGCGACATGTTCGCCAACTCCTTTGTAGGAGCGCAGGTTGTAGAGGTGTCTATCAACCACCCGGACTTCCGGGCGGCTGATGCCTCTGAAAGATCCTTTGAGCCTGTCGTGACCGTGGATGACAATCCGCTGATTATGAGGCAGGCTGGCAATGGTGTCTGGTATGGATACTTTGTAGATGCAAACATGGCAGCGGCTGCACATGGGAACGGCATGAACTTTGGTACGACAACGTCTAGCGATCCGATTGATAACAACGATGCTGCCCAACTATACTATGGTGGCGGAAACGTAGTGACCAATCCTGATCTTGCCCGTGACAGAGTCGTAATACAGGCATTTGAGTTCGCCGAAGGTACAGACATTGATCTAGAGCTGGAGAACGGCGGCGGATCTGAGGCGGTTGCCCTCACCTTTGACACGGTGGAGGACTATGCCAGCCTGATGCTGGACAGAGATGTCTACCCCTTGGAGGCGCACGTTCACATGACCATAACCGATACATGGCTAAACATCGACCCGACCGCTGAAGACGAATGGGTCTTTAATGTCGAAACCGATGAGGCGTACTATCGTCCCAGCGCAATATGGGACGAGGAGATTGATACGCCAGTGCCCGTACCGGAAGACTCCTTGATGTGTGACGACAATTGTGCGTTCACAATCAACGTTGGCCAACAGGGCGACACAGTACTGTACTATGCTGGTAACGAGGACTCTCATATGATGGCCGAGTCCCTAGATGGACTGTCTCTGACGTTCGCCGAGACCAACGACAACACCGGCGTCTTCACCAACACTGACGCCGATGACGCATCCAACCTTATCACCACTAGCGATGACGATCTGAGGGGAAAGACTGCAGTAATCGACTACAATGACAACGACACCGACATTGTTATCGGCTTTGACTTTGCTACCGTTAACCTCCAGCCGGCTGATGAGACGTGGAACTCTGGTGAGGAGATCGCCCTGATCATCACAGATCAGGATGCCAACAAGAATGGCATGAGCGATGAGGACATGTTGATTAACGATCCTAACATAAGCATCATTCCGACTCTTATGACTGGAACGCCTACGGTAATCACTGATGATACTCTGATTAACGGAGTGCCCGTTGGTGATTCTGACATGATAGAATACGACTCCTTTGCTCACAGAGCGATTGTCAAGATGGCGATCGGTGACACACTGACCATAACCTTCGAGGATGACATAGATTTGCCCACAGAGTCTACCGTATTCAACTACATAAACTACGACGTAAGCTCCCTTGGTGTTGATATTACCAGCGTAACAGCATGCGACAAGGATGTTGATTCGGACGGCGATGCCGCCTATATGGCAATCAACGAGGGTAGCGTGAACGGTTGTAGGGACATTACGTTTAACTTGGAAGAGTCTGTTGGCGACGGGGAATACCCCATCGTACTCGACTTCATGTCCTTTGGATTCACCGATGACGGTGTTCAGGGACACGAGCGTGTTGCAGATCAGATAATCAGGATAGAGGCCGAGGAGACCGATGACGGTACGGGCGTCTTTGAGGGAAGCCTGGAGTACATTATGGTCAATCAACTGAACATAAGGAACCAGGACACCTTTGATGGAGTCACTCCGAACTCGGACGCTCCCACATTCATCGTGATTGAAGATTTGACCGATGAGGACGCCCCCAAGGTTTCGTACCTTGATACGGGTGCAGACGGTGTTGCGACACAGGTATCTGACCAACAGGAAGCCCCATCGCACTCCGGTGCGGTGACGCTTGATTCTGACCGGTACAAGGTTGCAGACACGGTTGTCATAACACTTGATGACGCTGACCTGAACGTTGATTCTGGCATAATTGAGGTATACTCTATAGATCCAGAGACAGGCTTCATCGGAGAGGACAGGGTGGTCATATTGGATGTCACATTCGATGACAGACCCTGGTCTACCGAGAACACCAACTCGATATGCCTTGAAGACCTGAGGACCATAACCGGCGACACCGGCTTGGATGCAACTAGGTTTACACTGGTGGAGACCACCAAGGACTCCGGCGTGTTTACCGGTAGCTTCCAGATTCCGTCCGAGTGGTGTAGGCCCGGCGACGAACGTCCCGAGACTACCACCGGTCTGGACATCGAAGTGAATTATCAGGACTTCAGGGACGCATCAGGTGAGATGATCGAGGTAGGCGATAGCGCCGCTGTCGGTGCCCACACAGGTTCGGTCTCCCTTGACAGGTCCGTGTATCCGGTACCCTTCGGCGAGCCGCGCGACTTCAGCGACGTATCCGAGCTTGAGGCTGACTTCAACGTAGCCGACGAGCTAGATCAGCTTAGAGACCTTAAGAGCATGGTGGACAGGTATAACGACGAGATAACGACACCGGCCGAATTTGCTTCTGAGCACTTGGCTGGCGATGACATGGATGATCTGCGTGACCTGTTTGACTCTGCAAGCGGAAACACACTGACTGAAAGGTCAAATAACTTGGATGAGAGGATTGATGAGGTAGCCAGGATGGCTCCTGATGACTCCATCTCTGATCTTATGCGTGACCTCACTCGCGCCAAAAGTGATCTGGACGACCTTGAGCGCAAGGGATCCAATCCTGACGGCCTGTCATACTTCCCGATACACACCAGCGGGTTCGGAGCTGATACCGGACTCGCCTACGTACCCAACGGCGACGTGACCATACATGTGAGGGTCTCTGATGCGGACTATGACGTCTCGGCTGCTGGTCAGGACACCATATCCGGCAACGGTGACGGTCCTGTGACAGTATTCGTCAACAGAGGCTCAGACACCTGTGTAATAGCAACTGCCGGCGGTGACTCCGGAATACTGGAGGATTCGGCCGGCTGTAACGACACGTACACGATGTACGGTCCGATACAGGAGATTGCACCCGACGCGGGCATCTTTGAGGTGGACATATCCATTAGGTACAACGACGGCCCGGAGGATGAGAGATGTCCGGTCAGGGGCGAAGGCTGCATACTGCAGGGTGACATAATCCAAGTGGAGTATGCTGACCCGATAGACTCATCCGGTGACAGGAATACCGTGACGGACTCCGCCACGTTTGACCTGAGAAACGCCGTTCTGCAGTCTGACAAGAACTCGTACCTGATAGGAACCGATATGATACTCACGCTCATAGAGCCGGACTTTGACCTAGACAACGACCAAGCCGAGACGTACACACTCGACCTTATCGAGTGGGACTCCGACGCTGCCACCGTTACCATGGGTAGCAGGGGTGGCGAGGCTGGTGCGTTCGACCCAGAGCCCGACGCGTTCAGGGAGACCGGCGATAGCACTGGTATATTCCAGACTATAGTCGAGATACCCGAAGCGCTTGACGGCGACAGGTTGGAGAGAAACGAGGTCATAGTACTGGAGTACACCGACTGGGGTCCTGCTGGTGCAGACTTCGTGGGTGACGAGGACGAGGATGTTACACTTCAAGTGATGACCTCCGACTTTGGCGCAACCATCGAGCTGGACCAGAAGGTCTACACGTGGACCGACAAGGTCTACATCACCATAGTCGCGCCCGACCACAACTACGATTCGGACTTGGTTGACGAGATAGGCAACACCGACACGGATCCGATAAAGATATCCACCAGAGGCCACGACCTTGACCAGTACAAGCTTGTCGAGACCGGCGTCGACACCGGCATATTCACCGGCGAGGTTATCCTTACCGGGTTTGCGCCACATGATGGCGACGGCGACGGCGAACATGACGATGCCCGTGACATAACGGGCGGCTCAGGTCCGACCAGCGGTCTCTTGGAGACTGGCAGTGACGACGGCCTCTCCGTATCGTTCGAGTACAGCGAGGACACCACCATCGTGGCGTCCGCTCTTATACGCTGGAACATCGGCGAGGTGCAGTGGCTCGAATCGAGCTACCCGGCCACCGGATCCGGCATTGTGCGGGTCATCGACCCAGACATGAACCTCAACCCCGAAGCCGTGGACAACTTTGACGTCAACGTCTGGTCTGATTCAGACGCTGGCGGCATAGACCTCACGGTGACGGAGACCAACGAGTCGACCGGCATATTCGAGGGAACCGTAGCCTTCCAGACCGAGACGGAGTCCTCCGGACACCGCCTCAGGGCTGCCGAGGGTGATACGGTAACCGCCGAGTATGAGGACCGCACGCTTCCAGACCCGTACAACACCGTCGACGACCTTGACATCACGGCCACCACTCTGATTGGCACCGTGGTACCACCTCTGGAGAGGGCTCCGGCCACGAACCTGAGGGCAGTTGACTCCTTCGGCAACAGTCTTGACACTGTGTCGGTGGATCAGCAGGTACAACTCACGGCCGATCTGATGAATGGCCAGGACAGGAACCAGGCGTTCGCGTATCTGGTACAGGTCCAAGATGCCAACGGCGTCGTGGTAAGCCTCGCATGGATTACAGGTTCACTGACACCGGGTCAGTCGTTCAGTCCGGCCGGATCCTGGACGCCCGATATGGCAGGCACGTACACAGCTACGGCCTTCGTATGGGAGTCTCTGGACAACCCGACCGCACTGTCGCCTCCGGTAACAACTACCATCACAGTACAGTAAGACTAAACTACATTTTCTTTTCTTTTTGAAAACCAATATCTAGAGGAGGCTATGCACCGCATGCCATGAGGTACGCCATACCCGTAGTCCTGCTGCTGGCGATACCCTGCACTGCATACGCGGATCTGGACATCGCCTCCACAAGCCAGGTGTACGCCTCCGGCCAGCCGCTTGTCGTCTTCGGCCAAGCCGAACCCGGGGAGGATATCATCATACGGATGACCGGCCCCGACGACACCATAACCAAGTTTGACCAGATAACTGCAAACCCCGACGGCTCATTCCAGTATACGGTGCTGGTGTGGCCCGAGGCGACCGTGTCATTCCCGTACGGCACATATACGATAGAGATACTGAGCGCCGAGCAGGGCGACCTGTCGCACACCCTGGACGTGCGGTTCGCCCAGACAGCCGAGCTGGTAGAGACGCCCGTCTCCAGGACAATCAACATGCTGATATTCGCCCCCGAGACCTCGGCGGTAAACAACACCCTGAGGCTCTTCGTGCAGACCACCAGCGACGGACTGCTGGTGGGCAACAACCCCGAACAGCTGCTGGGCACCACTCACGCGCACCTGCCCGACGGGACGGTCCATGACATCAGCGACTCGTTCAATACGCTGCACCAGGGACTGTTCTACGCGGACTATGTGCCACACACGGAGGGGACATACGTCTTCCACGCGGTGGCCTTCAGCCAGGGGACCATATCCCACGGCTCGGCGGCCACCACGGTACTGAGCCAGGATATCGGGGGAATATCAGACCAGATCATACTGCTCAACGAGGTGCTGGCGGCGACCTCGGCGGAGCTGGACGGCCTGAAGGCGGAGGTGGCCGAGTTCAAGGACACCCTGCAGCAGGCCAGCGGCAACATCAACGCCAGTGTGGGCTCGATGTCCGCCTCGGTGACCAACATAGAGGACGCCTCCTCGCAGCTGAACTCGCTCTTCTTCCCGGTGATGGCCATAATGGGGGTGCTGGTGGCCACCCAGATAGCCATCCTGGCGCGGAGCCGGCGCTGAGTTTGTGCGGCGGATGCGAGTACTCCAGACCGCATGGCGCCGCCCTCCGGGTTTGGACCTGCCCAGAGCGTATCGGAATCCGGCGCGCACCGGGAGCCTGCCGGGCGCAGCCCCCGCCGCGGGTGCAATCCAGCTAACCACACTGTGGGATTTTATTCACATCCCGCCTTTATACGGAGCACGCCCATCAGTCCCAAATGAAGACTTACAATGCCCTCCTGCTTGCCGTAATGGTGGCAGGGGCGGCGACTATTGCAAGCGAGGCGCACGCGCAGTCGAACACCGAGCGTCTGGTGAACATAAACGAGAACACCGACAGCATCCTGGGCTTTGTAACGGGCATATCCGATACGCTGGCATCCATACAGGAATCAGTAGATGCGCTGGCGGCCGACCTGTCCGGCGACCTGTCTACGGTGACGGAGAGCTCCGCCCGCGTGGAGTCGGCCATATCTGGCTTTGGACCCACCCTGAACAGCATAGTGTCTGGCGTGCAGCTCAACGCCGCCACGCTCAGCGATCTTAGCAACATAATGGCGGGCATGAGTACCGACATCACCCGCATACAGGCATCCCTAGTAGAGGGCGGCGACGGCGGGCTTGCCCAGAGTATCGACCTCCTGACCAGCACGGTAAACCGCAACGAGATAACCACCTCCGACAGGCTGGACGCCATCGAGGCGGCCATAAGCCGCTTGGAGGCCAAGCTGGACTCTCCTGCCTCCGTGTCCCCTACAGGGCTCTCTCGAGATTCTGTCACGTACGATGTGACCACCTACACCTACAAGAGCCAGGGCACGGACGTCTACGAGCTGGATCTGACCTTCTCGTGCAACGGACCGGTCAGCATCGACCAGGTCAGCACGGATATAACGGCTTCGGTTACTTGGATAATAACCAATCCTCTCCCACGTATAACCACGCCGGAAAACTACCTGAAGGTGGAGAGGCAGGACCTGTACAACAGCCGCTTCGAGACCTCTCCGGACCGGTACCAGGTGTATAACCGGGCAGTAGACTTTGGGCTTGAGCAGCTGTCCGCCGGCCAGACGCTGGACTTTGAGAGCCGGCAGAACGATATCGGTAAAGATATCAGGATACACCATCACGGTGGACTATCTGGGAGACCGCTCCACGACATGCTCGTTTGGCGGTACCGACAGTCTCGGCACCGGCTCGCTGCCAAAGAGCAGCAAGTTGCTGGTGGCGCCGTCAGTGGGAGGCCCGTCCACGATCCAAACATTCAGCGCCGACATCACCTGCGACGACGACCCGGTGGAGATCACTGGGATATCGGCGCAGGTGGTGGATGGTTGGTCCCCCAGCCTGTCGATCTTTTCGGAGTTTGAGCTGACACACCTTGGTTCGAACAAGGTAGTGGACATCGGGTTTGCTAGCGACGGCACTCTGATGCCATACGACTACCCAATAGCGTTCCACAGCGAAGACATACGCGTATCTGGCACTATAGCAAGCAGTGATGATGTCACTCTCCTGATAGAGGTGAACTACAACACTGTGGCCGGCGGCTCGTGCGAAGAGAGTTAATACCGATTTTTTTACTGCAGAGTGTGACGGGGGAGGCTGCGCGCCACCCGAACCCGCCGGATCCAGCCGCAAATCAGGGGAGTACGTAGTGGCGGACATTTAGATCTGCTCAATACCTGAACCAAGTGCCGGCAGGCCAGCAGGCGCCTTTGCACCCGCCACTGTGTCTCGATGGGGTTCAATTGCGGGGTGTGCGGCGGCAGGAATCCTAGTTTGATGTTGCCCTTTGTGGACTCGACGAACTTGGTCACCTTGTTGGACTTGGAGGGTTCCGTTGCAAACCGTGTTGACGCCATAAAATCATGACGCCCCACGGCTCCACACAACTTTTCCGTCCACCAGGATGGTCATTCCATCAGTCATGAGGTCCGCGGGACAGACGGTTAGGTCCGCGAACCGCCCGGCTTCGTCCGGAAGGGCCCGAACCTCGGGCCCGTACCTTGCTGCGGCAGTTGTCAGCCGCACGTTATCCGATGCATTCACGTCTCTGTCTACGCGAACGTTGCACCGGCGGCAGTATCTAAAATGGTAGTCCCGCCCCTCCAGGACACACCTGCATATCGCGCACAATTCTGAAGTGTGGTACGGATTCATCCACAGCGCCTCCACGTTGGCCCACCTGGCATTGTACATGATCATGTCAGACAGCACAAGCATCGCGAAGGAGTACAGCTTGCGCCGCATCCCCCTCCCAAACCGCTTGCATTCGCGCATGCAGCCGCTGGACATGCCGCGCAGGTCCTCCAGCCCCACGAGCGCGTTCGTGGCCTGCGCCCAACTTACTACAAATAATGACATGATATGCATCATGCCGATCAAATGCCTTGACGCCCTGGCGGCCTCCTGCATCTTGGATTGGTTTGCCGCGATCTTTTGCAGGGACGACGCCACGTCGGTTTCCATATTTTGCGGGACTACACACATCTTTGACTCCCGGTCTATGCGGGCCCGCTCCTCCCTGCATACACGGTCGGCCTCCTTCAGTTTCCGTGTGTTGGCCTTTGCGGCCTTCGTGGCCTGGTCGCGCTCTGTCTTTATGGCATTCTGGCGCTCCACATCGCCCTTCGCCTCCCGAATCTGCGCGCCACGCCTTCCTGGGCTCTGCCAGCGACTCCCACTCTTGCATAGTAATGGCATGCTTCTCGGCGTCGCGCCGGCTCCCCGCCGCCTTCCAGCAGCGCTTGAGTTTTCGGTGCTTTCTGGGGCCGCCGTATATGGTATGGCTATGCTCCTCCTTGTAATGTTCTTTGTCGTGCGACACCGGCCTGCCGCGCTTCTGCTCCCATTTGGTGTGGTCCTTCTTTGTGGCCTTTGCGAGGGCGACCTTGGCGGCCAGCACGCGGTTCACCTCCTTTAACATGTCGACTTGTATGGTGATGTGGTTGTCGCTGATGGTCATGTTTGTGGAGTTGATGTCCACACCAGGCACGTTCTTCGGCGGGCCGGCGACGCGGTCCACACCGGACGTCAGTTCCACGATACTGTACCTGCTGCCGAGGGTGGGGTCGCGGCCGGGCATGGGGTCCACGTCCTTGGTGTACGATATCGTGTATTTTTCCGGGGTTATGGTGAGCTCGCCCAGGCGATATTCTGAGATGCGGTCCCCGACGTCCTTGGGCACGCCGATCTCCACGCGAACCGGGTGCTTCCCGGAGCCAATGTTGCCTGTCGCGATGTAGCCGCCGGCGACGGGGTTGAGGTGCCAGCACTGGTTGTTGAGTTTTATGGCGGGCGTCTTGAACTCCGGCTCGGTATCATCGTTCCTGGCGGCCTTCATTGCCGCCACGCCGGTCTTGATGGCCGCCTGCGTCACTGCGGATCTGACGCGCGGGTTGCGCACCATATGATACATCATGGTGTCGAGCGTGTGGGTGTCTGTCACACCAGTATCACGGGAGACCATGGCTGCCGCCTCGGCCACACGTATCACGTGCCGGAACACCCTGCCGATGCTCGACGATGCCGGGCCCAGGTTGCCGTGGTGTTTGCGCGACACCATCTTGGCGCGTCGGTCAGGCTTCACATGTGCCGCCTCCAACCTTGCCATGTGTGGTATATTATAATATAGAGGTATAAAAGTATGGTTTAATGCTGACAGATGTACGGTCTTGTACGCATCAACACGTTTTGCAAGAGAACCACTTGCAGTATGGCTTGTGGTACGAGGCGTTGTCCAGTATCAGGACACCCTGACGTCCTCGGAGGCCGACGGCGTGCGGCGCGCCCTGGACCGGATGATGGGGAGGCGCAGGTCGAACATGAAGGATTGGGCAGCCTGGCTGGCCGGTCACAGGGCAGACCCGTGCGGCGCCGACATGCCTCAACCCGTCACTGTTGGAAGATTAATCCATGCTCAATAATTCATCCTCAAGTTCCTTGATTTCATCGGCAACCCTCCCGGCAAGTGAACTCTTCAACTTGAATGCGGCTGCGTGCTCTTCAGCCTCATCCATGAGTCTGCTGTACTCCGACATGGCATCCCGTAACCTCTCCTGTAGCAGTTCCCTGCGACCCATCACGTTACTGTATCTCCGCCGCCTCGCGGAACAGTCCGGCCAGGCGCCTGAACCCGGCCGCTACGCGGTGCAAGCCCTCTTCCTCTGCTATCTCTGCCGCCTCATCCATACTCGCTGCGGTTTCATTGTACCCCATACCTATATTAGGAACCGGCGGTATTTCAGCGTTTATCATTCGTTCAACTACGAAACGCCGATGATGGCATTCCACAGCAAAAGGGCAGACGAGGAGACTACCTGCACCGCGCGTCGTACCGCTCCAAGTCGTCCCCGCGGTAGCAGTCGCGCGCCTTTGGAAAGTCGCGTATGAACTCGCCCCAGAGACGGTACCCGAGGCCGGCCTTGTGTATTCCAGCGCGGCTGCCAATATATGGTCCGGCTCATACCTTGGGGCGGTACGGGACCCCATAATCTCGCGGAACCTGGCTGGGTGGTATATCTTGCCGTGCGCCATGGGGGCGACCAGCATGGGCCAGACATGCGCTTCACGGGCGTGTGATGTAATATATCTAAATATGGCAGTTCTGGTATGTTTTTGGACGGCTCCATACCACTCTAGGCAAGTTCGGCGGCCCGCGGCCGCCATTCTGAGTTATTTACTGATGGGACGTAGCGTTTCACCTCAAACAATATCCACGCTTGGGTTGGCTGGCACGTATGGTTAGATCAAGCGTCAAACCAGATTAGAGGCGAAACGCTACGATGGGACACACCCTTGGATCTCCAAAACCTAATAACGCGGAGAGGGGGCGCAACCGTACGATTGGCCCGCCGCAAAAAGCGCAAGTATACGCCTAGCACCGGGGGCGGCCCCCCCCCCCCCCCCCCCCCCCCCCCCCCCCCCCCCCCACCCCACCCCCCCCCCCCCCCCCCCCCCCCCCCGCTCCCCCACCCACCGAGCCACCGGGTGCGCCGGAACCCTTCCCACCCGAGGCGGAGATCAGCGTTGACGACAGGAACTACAAGCTCAACCGGCTATACTGGCTGCGCATCATACTGGCGGTGGCTGCGGGCATATCGGCCACGTTCATATTCGAGCCGTTCGAGGGGGAGACGCGCCGCTGGGCATCCATTGGGTACATGATCATACTGTTTGCCGGAACGGTCTTCGTGGCCAAGACCATGCGCATACCGCTGTCCAAGTCCGACCGCAAGAAGATCGTAACCCAGGCGCTGCCCAGCTACGTGCTGATGTACCTGTTTGTGTGGGTGATGTCGTACACTATAGTGAACGCGTCGGCCCCCGATGCCGGCATGATGTCGCCGCTGCCGTAGGCAGCGGGTCCTTCTGTGCCAGGATCACACAAGATCAGTGCTGTCCCACGCCCGTGTTCCGGGCATGGGGATGGATTCTGAGTCCGGCCCTCTCACGCACGGCCGCAGGAGTCTGCCGTCTCTTGTCAGGCCGGATCCAGATACGTTCCAGACATGGGCGGCAGGCCGACAACCAGCCGCCCGCCGATGGGGCCGGACCCCAATCTACGGCAGCGGGCTCTCGGCGGGAGGGCCCTGACGGCGGCAGCACCCGTTACCGGGATCCCTACCCAAACTTTCCCGGATCCGCCAAGATTTATAACAGAACTTACCATAATGTGTAACGAATGGCAGAGGCGGTAGGTACATCGGGTCTGTCAAGGCGCGACTTTCTAAAGCTGATGGGGGCTGCCGGCACGGGGCTGGCCTTTGCGCCTTTCGTTCCTTGGGGCAACTTCATGCCCAATCCCAGCACCGCCTCACTGGAGAAGGTGCCCGTCGAGCTGCCCGACGGCACCCACGCCAACCTCGACACGTTCCCGCTCAACTACGCCGAGGTCATCACGTACCCCAAGACCGGGGACCGCGTGCTGGACGAGGAGGCCTTCCGCAAGTGGCAGTTCATACGGCTCCCCGAGGAGATGGGCGGCGCCGCAGCCGACGTCACCGCCTTCCGGGCGTACTCGATGGTCTGCCTGCACCTGTGGTGTCTGTGGAAGTACTATCCCGTCGACACCAAGAAGCGGGGAGAGTGCCCCTGCCACGGCTCCGTGTATGAGGCAACCACCGGCATCGCCACGGCCGGCCCAGCATCCCTCCAGGCGGCCCCCTCCAATGCGCTGCCCAAGCTGGACTTTGAGGCAGACGCCGATGGATTCCTGTGGATACTGCCCCCCGTATGGGGCGTGACCGAGAACGGAGTTGTGGGGTATGGCCGTTTCGCTTAGCCGGCGGACTGGCGCCGTCGCCTTCTTCGTTTGGATATGGGACGGGCTGGACCGCACAATATTCACCGCCATAAAGTTCTCGTTCCCGGCCCGCTTCGTGAGCCCCTTCGGCTTTCTGGGCATGCTCACATTCATCACCTTCGTGATACTGGGCATATCCGGCGCCCTGCTGATGTTCTACTACCAGCCCATACTGGACCGGGCCTGGGACAGCGTCGCCTTCATAAACGACGAGGTGCCCTTCGGGTTCCACATACGGAACATACACTACCACGGCTCCAACGCCATGGTGCTGCTGGCCGTCCTCCACATGTACTACCAGTACTTTAGCGGCCGCTACAAGATCCGCAACGAGATACTTTGGGTCACCGGCGTCATACTGGGGACCGTCACCATACTGGAGGCCTTCACCGGGTACGACGTGATATTCAGCGAGAGGGCGGAGCTGGCCATCAGCATAGCGGCGTCTCTGACCAACTCCATACCCGTCGCCGGGCCGGTCATACGCGACGCCATGTTCGGGTCCGGGTTCTCGGACTTTGTGCTGCGGTTCTACGCGCAGCACGTCTTCATACTGCCCCTGGTGATGCTGGGGCTGATGGCGGTCCACTTCCCCAGGTTTCTGGTGTTTGACGTGCCGATGGTCTTTGCGGTGGGAGGGGCCATCATGCTGACCGGCGGGGTCTTCCCCATAGACCTGGGGTTCAAGTTCCAGCCCAGCGTGCCGCCGGGCATTACGGTGCCGGAGTGGTACCTGACGGGGCTGTACGCCTTTTTGCGCACGCAGTACGACAAGTTCGTCACCGGCGTGCTGTGGCCCGGACTCTTCATAGGGTCCCTGCTGCTCATACCCTTCATAGACCGGTACAAGAAGTTCTCCTGGAAGGACCGCCCCATGATCACCGCCTTCGGCATAACGGGGCTGGCCCAGATCATGGTGACCACCTACTGGGGGTTCTACATACCCGGCGACTCCAGCCTGCCACTGGTGGAGCGGCTGGTCATAGATCCGGTATTCCTGTATCTGGTGATGATACTGCTGGTCCCGATGGGCTTTGGCTTCACATACATGATGATAAAGCTGGCCAAGGAGGCCGAGCGCAAGGCAAAGCTGGCCAAGGAGAGGGGCCCCAAGAAGGTCTCCACCATACGCCTCACCCAGAAGTGGATCAACTGGGTCATAGTGGCACTGCTGGCCTTCCAGGTCTTCCTGAACATAGCCGCGTACAACGCAGTGCTGTCCGGAATGAAGAACGTCTCGCTGTTCCTGGTGGGCATGATAATGATAACCTTCGCCGGCTTCTTCCACCTGTACAGGTACGGGGTCAACGAGTCCAAGAAGGTCCCCCCGCCACCGCCGTCCCCGCCCGCCGAGATGCCCCAGAGCGTGCCCGAGAAGCTCCCCGAGAAGCTCCCCGAGAAGGCCCCCGAGCCGCTTCCCGAGGCCCGCGTGCCCAAGAAACTCCCCGAGTAGGATACCGGGCGGCATGCCGGACGCGGGCGCCATCCGTTGCCTTTTGGATGTCCCTGTGCGGTCGGGCGGCCCGGCGTACGTGCTCACCTGTGATGCACGCAGCCGTTATCGTTACGAGGTCGTCGCCCATGTGATGCGGTGCGGGGGCGGCCTGCCACACGGATGCGCCACATGGCCGCCGTCAGATCATGCGAATGATACAGATGCCTGCCGCGTGCGGTGCCGTATGCGTCGAGTCCCGGACTGGTCGGGGGCGATCGGACTGGACTGTGTCGCTCGCCTGAGAACACGCCTACATGACGCAGACTGCCGCCATGGTGCCGTGCATCTGCCGCGGCATGCCGGTGTGCGCCGCCGGGTGCGACGGGGTATGGCGGCACCGGGGCGGCCTCCACCAGATCATAGATCCGGTGGTCTAACCTTCTTTCGCTCATATTCCAAATGTTGGGGGTAACTGATCGGGCAGTTTGGGGCCGCTCTCGCTAGCATTCTGCCGGTTGGCGGT
>JAGWAW010000057.1 GCA_021296165.1 Nitrosopumilaceae archaeon
GCCATGATCCGAAGTACTGTTTAAGATCCTAGACGCACTTTTCCTACCCATCACCCGGCATTGCGGGAGGAACCCGTATTCGCACGACTTAATAGATCTGCCCACCTCACTCCCCCCGTGTCGGGAGTCTGGATGCTGGTCATACTGGTGGCAGCGGCCTCGACCGCCGTTGCCCATGCCCAAGAGATAGACTATACCCACTATATGGAGAGCATTCAGGTAGTGGTGGACGCGGACCTGGGAGAGGCCTCCACGTCGGTTGTGCTGCAGAGCACCAACACCGACGACATAAGTCTCCCCGGATCCCTGGAGCGGGACCTGTCGGAGAACGGGCGTATTATAGCCGTCATATTCACCGATGCGGAGTCCTGCATACTGGGCGTCGGCGACGAGGCCTGCGTCATAGTGAACATGGCCCGGATACCCGAGGAGACCGACATATTCATGGTGCAGGACGGTGCCAGGGAGGTGGCGGACAGATTCATCTCCCCGCTCAACGCAGCATTTGGGGTAGAGGCCGAGTTCCATTCGGTGTTCGTGCACCACAGCGACGAGCAGAACAAAGCTTTGGGGGTTCCAGGGATAGTGGCCGGATACAACACCGTCTCGGTGACGTATACGACCCCCCAGCAGGGCACGGTACAGTTCTTTGACATGCTGGTGTCCCGCCTGCTGGCTCCCCGGATAGCCGACGGCGGGGGGTTCTTGGACGCGGGTCGCTCCCTGGCCGAGCACCAAAACTCCACCGTCACGTTCGTGGCCGTGCCGGGCGCCACAGACACCCAGATGATGCTGAAGGTCACGCTGGACGGCGACTACGCCCCCGGCGGAGCGGTGGACCCGCTGGATATGCTGGGGCTCGATGCTGTGACGCAGTCGGACTACTTTGGGGACGGGTTCTACCCCCTCAACTCTCTTGTCCGGGTGGCCGTGGTCTCGCAGGAGGGCCTGGCCGTGTCCGGGGCCGGGGCGGACATTATACCGGTGTCCGACGGCAAGCCAGAGGATATCACCGGGGCCGGGTGGTTCTTTGACCCGCCGGAAGGGACGCTGATCCGGGGAACGTACCTGATGGGCCAGGAGGGCGGGGCGCAGGCCGGCGAGGCGGCCATAACCCTAGGGCCGTGGGACGGCCCCCCGAGCAGTGGCGAGGAGCCATCAGAGGACATGGGCGCCGACGAGGCGGACGGTGGCACCGGCGAGGCGCCGCCGGAGGACGGGACCACAGATGGTATGGAAACCCCGGAGATGTCCATCGAGGGCCCGATCATAGTGGGTGTAATAGTGGCGGCGGGGGCCGGGGCGGCCGCATTCTACCTGAAGGGGTACCGGGGCAGGCCCACGCGCTAAAGCAGCAGAACGGCCGCCGCAAAGACGGTGGTCCACCGGCCGTTCTTGTCCCCGGTGGCCGTCTGTGTTATGTTGGAGGACTTGTATATCTGGCCGGATATATTCCACTGCTGCCTTTTCTCGTCCCAGCTCTTGTCTATGTCAAAGGGTATTCCCAGCGAGGAGGCTAGCATCTGCGCCGCTATGTCCTCTGCATAGTCGCCGGCCTGCCTCTCGTTCTGCCCGAACGATATATGCTCGGAGAGGTACCCGTACCGGGACGGATCCGTGGGCCGGGCCAGTCCCACCGAGGCGGCGCAGAGTCGATGGGGCTCCTGTGTCTGGTTCTTGGAGTATATGGTGAAGAGGATCTGCCCGGGCTGGATCAGCTTCAGCCCCTCCTTGCGCGTTACCAAGCGGGCGCTGGGGGGGAATATGCTGGATATCAGCACTAGGTTGGTTCCTGCTATCCCTGCATCCCGCAGGGCGTACTCGAAGCTGGTCAGCCGGTCCTCATGAATGCCCTTGCCCTTGGTCAGGAACAGCTTCTTGGCTACCAAGTCCAGCATGAGACCAGGCCGCCAATCGTGTCATTTATTCTAAACTCCGGACACACGCCAAGACCTCGGTGCCGTGCCGTTCTGTGTCAAACCCCCGGAAAATCCGGCGCACCATACCCTGAGAGTCTATCACGAACGTGGAGCGCCGGGCCAACCGGGCCATGTTCAGGCCCGCGTACGTGCGGCATATATCCTTGGACTCGTCGCTGAGATGTGCATACGGTATGTTCCACTCCCGGACGAACCGGGCCTGGTTCTGCACCGTGTCCACCGACACGGCAAAGACCTCTCCGCCGGCAGCCGATATCTCCGGATACGCCGCTATCATGCTCTTGGCCATCCGGTGCACCTTTCTGGAGGGGCATCCGAAGAGCCGGTTCTTGGGATAAAAGCAGAGCACCACCGCCCTTCCGCGGAGCGACGACAGGGATACTACGCTCCCGTCGTGGGCGGGCAGCTCAAAGTCCGGCGCCGCCTCTCCCACCTCCACCATGCGGCAGATAAGGTCCGGCCTTTATTTAACGACTCTTTCTGTGGCGGCGCCGCTTGCTTCCGACGTTCTCCGGCTCCCGGGTCAGGTACATCCACCCGAACACGCCGCCAAGCCCCAGCTGCACCACACCCAGTATGGTCAGGTAGAATGGCAGTGAAGACGGCTGGGGCGTCATGGAGGGCAGTATGAACCCCAGCACGAGCCCCCACGCTCCGGTCCCAAAGAACATGAACATTATATTGCGCAGCTTGTGCCGCGGGAGGCGTCGCATGGCACTGCTCCGGAGGACGCCATATTAAATACTCGCGCCGCCCTTTCGAGTCCCCGCTTGACACGGTTTAAATCATGAACTCCACGTATACCGGCCGTGCCAATGTAGCTCAGCCCGGTTAGAGCATTCGCCTTGTAAGCGAAAGGTCGCGGGTTCAGATCCCGTCATTGGCTCTACTTTAATAATACGCATTGCCTACCGCTATTCGGTGAGCGACAAGCCCAACAATTCCGGGAACGGCAAGGAACAGGAGGATTCTAAGGAACAGGAGACGAGCTCGTCCGGAGAACCGGCCGAGACATCCGGGGACGCGGTACCGGCAGAGGGCGAATACGACGGCAAGGCCGAGGCAGAGCCCCCCGCCGCCGTGCCGGCACCAGACCGGGACGGGGAGCGGTTCCCGGATCTGGAAAGACCCCCGACCAAGTCCGCAGGCAAGGGCATGTACGCGGCCTTGGTGGCGACAGTGGGCGTAGCGGCCTTCTTTGCGGGCCTCTCAGTTCCCGTGCTCAACCAGGATCCCGTAACCATGTCAGACCTAGACCAAGCCCTGCTCTTCCTAGAGGACAAGATAGATAATCTCTCCGACGACCTGCAAAAGATCGAGGACACTATGCTGACGGACCCCAACGCGCCCGCGCCCCAGTCGCAGCCGACCATAACCGCAGACGACGACCCCGTACTGGGCAACGTAGACGCGCCCGTTACCATGATCGAGTTCTCAGACTTCCAGTGCCCGTTCTGCGCCCGGTTCTACAGCGAGACGCTGCCACTCATCAAGGACAACTTTATCGACACCGGTCTAGTCAAGATGGTCTACCGGGACTTTCCACTCCAAAGCATACACCCCAACGCCATTCCCGCCGCCGTCGCCTCGGAGTGCGCCGACGAGCAAGGAGCCTACTGGGAGTACCATGACATACTTTTCGAGAATGTCTCGGTCTGGGGACCCATGGAGATACCCGGCGCCGTGGAGCAGTTCAAGGCGTATGCGGCGGATCTGGGACTGGACACCGAGACGTTCTCCGACTGCCTAGACACGGGCAAGTACGTGACCGAGGTCACCGGCGACTACGCCGACGGCGTGGCGTACGGAGTCACCGGGACGCCGGCCTTCTTTCTGGGCAGCGAGCAGACCGGATACTTCCCGATATCAGGGGCCCGGCCATACCCCGAGTTCCAGTTCGCCATAGAGCAGATACTGGGAGCCATCTCTCAGTAGAGAACAGTATTCGTTTATATTACCGGCGCCGTTCTCCAGATTTGGAAATGACGACTGAGCGTGCAACGGTATTCGGTCGTCGCACGAGTAGAGTAATATGACAAAGTTTGAGGAGCTGGGCGTAAGCCAAGACATACTGAAGGCAATGGAGGAAATGGGTTTTGAGGATCCCTTCCCCATACAGGAAGCGGCCATACCCGTGCTGCTCACGGGCAGGGACGTGGTGGGCCAGGCGCACACCGGATCTGGTAAGACCGCCGCGTACGCGGTCTCCATGCTCCAAGACGTAAAGCCGGACCGCACCATACAGGGCCTAGTGCTGGCCCCTACCAGGGAGCTGGCCATGCAGATCACCGACGCCATGCGCGAGTTCGGCAGGTACACCGACATCCGGGTGGCCACCATATACGGCGGCCAAGGCATGAATGTGCAGACCGACGCGCTGGAGAGAGGTGTGGAGATACTGGTGGCCACACCCGGCCGGCTCATAGACCACCTCAAGCGTGGGACCATCGAGATGAACGACGTGCGGCATGTCGTACTGGACGAGGCCGACACCATGCTGGACATGGGATTCATAGACGACATCCAGTTCATACTGGACCTGACCCCCGAGGAGAAGGTCATGTCGCTCTTCTCGGCCACCATGCCCGTGGAGATACTGCGGCTCTCCGAGGACTACCTGAAAAACCCCAAGCATTTCCTACTGGACGCCGACGACCTGAGCGGCGAGGGCATAGACCAGTCGTTCCTGATACTGCGAGACCGCGAGAAGGAGAAGCACCTACTGGACTTTATCAACAAAACCGATGGCCAGAAGATAGTCTTCTGCTCCACCAAGTACCGCACCCGGGACGTGGCCCGGATGCTCCACCGGTCCAAGAGGGACGCGGTGGCCATAGAGGGCGACATGTCCCAGCACCGCCGGGAGCTCTCCATGGGCAAGTTCCGCAGCGGTAAGGCCGAGATACTGGTGGCCACCGACGTGGCCTCCCGGGGCATAGATGTACCCCAGGTACAGCTGGTGGTAAACTACGACGTCCCCAATCAGGATCTGGTATACTTCCACCGCATAGGCAGGACAGCCCGGGCGGGGGCCAAGGGCAAAGCCATCACCTTCGTCTCGTACTCGTCAGTCTCCGACTGGAATATGATAAAGCGACAGATCAAGGTAGAACTCACCGATCTGAACAAGGAGATGGGCATAGAGGTCGACATACCCGATCCCCTGAAGCGGCAGGTGGCTCCCCGGCGACACGGGCAGTCGCACCGGGGGGGCTCGGGTGGAGGCCGAGGCGGCTTTGGTCGTGGCCGGGGCGGACCGCGGAGTGGCTTTGGTCGTGGCCGGGGCGGACCGCGGAGTGGCTTTGGTCGTGGACGCGGTGACGGTGGAGGCCGAGGCGGCTTTGGTCGTGGACGCGGTGACGGTGGAGGCCGAGGCGGCTTTGACCGCGGCCGGGACTAGACTCTCCGAGGAGGCGCCAATGGCCGAGACGCAGAAGATACAGTACGAGGGCACAGTCTGGGCCATCAACCACAAGTACCCCCAGCCGCTGGTGGACCACGCCCTCCACAAACTGGAACAGCACGGAATAGACCGCAGTGACATAGTCATCACCGACTCGCCCTCCGACGTCAAGGTGGGGGCAATAGTGGTAGAGATATGGCCCTACCACTTGGACGTGGCCCAGGTCAGAACGGTCCGCAACGAGTCGTTCATCAGCGGCACCGTTCTGACGATAGAGCTAAAATTGGACGACGACGGCAACTACACGGGTTGAGGACAGGCATACTGATTCTGGCCGGTGCAGTGGCCATCGCCGCCGCCATAGGGTGGTACCAGTACGAGGTCGAGCAGACCCGCCAGCGTGGGTTCATGTTCGGAAACGATCTCCAGAAGATACAGGACGACGTAAAGTCGCTACAGAACGGCTTTTACGCATCCATAGAAGCCTGGGATGAGGGCTCCATCGACAAGGAGAGGCTCCTGAAGGAACTGGGCGGGCACCTAGCCGAGTTCGAGGACATACTGGCCAGGTACGACTCCCTAGAGCCGCCGGAAGGCTTTGCAGGGGCAGTGAACCTCTTCCGGCTCTCCTCGCAGTCCCAGATGGAGAGCGATCGCAACTACATAGAGTGGTTGGCCTCCGGGGACCAGGCCTACAAGACTCGCTCGGACCTCCAGCTGGAGGAGTCATTCGACCTAGAGATGGCGGCGCTGGCCGAGTTCAACCTAGCTAGGGACGGGCCCGCTCCCTGATGCCGGGCTGGGTGGCTCGCACCACGGACGTACGGCTCCAAGCCCGTCCTGCGCCCACGGGTGCCTTGTCCAAAAATCTGCGACAATATGATCATGAACCCACACCCGCTGCCAAGGCCCGCTAGGGACCGAAAAGCACTTGGATCGGCCGAGCGCGGCCACGGGTAATGGGCAAGAACAAAACCGCCTCCAAACACAGCCGGGAACGGCACCCGGTCTGGATCCGGGACCGTAACCCTCCAAGCCAGCCTAATCCTTCGCGCGATTCTCCAAGTTTTGAACAAGGGTTGGGTCTTGACAGACGGGTGCTGTCCGGTTTCTGCTCTTTTTGTCGCAGATTTTTGGACAAGGCCGCCCACGGGAGACTACCACACGACGCTGATCTTTGTCCGTCTGGGCCACGGCTTGAGTGCGTGCCCGCCGTTCAGGGAATGGTATAATAGTAATCCGCCGCTGTCGCCGAACAATGAATACCGTAAGGATTCCCAAAATAATCAACTTCGGTGAGGACGCGCTGGGCAGCGCCGAATACCCCAACAACGCCCTGATAGTGACCACCGCCCCCCCGGCCCTCTCGGACAAGTGGATATCCAAGATGGGCATCAAGGACTACATGCTGTACGACAAGGTGACCCCCGAGCCATCCATAGGAGACGTAGAGGGAGTAATATCAGAGTACAAGGACAAGAACCCCTCGGCCCTGATAGGATTGGGCGGCGGAAGCTCCATGGATGTGGTAAAGTATGCCGCGCCCATGCTGAACAAACCCAAGATCCTGATACCCACCACCTTCGGAACCGGGGCGGAGATGACCACCTACTGCGTACTCAAGTTCGACGGCAAGAAGAAGCTGCTCCGCGAGGACAAGTTCCTAGCGGACATGGCCGTAGTGGACTCATACTTTATGGACGGAACGCCCCAGCAGATCGTAAACAACTCGGTGTGCGATGCGCTGGCGCAGGCCTCCGAGGGACACGACAGCAAGCTGGGAAACGACTTGACCCGGATGTTCTGCAAGAAAGCCTTCGACAAGCTGTACGACGCCATCATGAACGACCGGCCGCAGGACTACCCGTACGGCTCTATGCTCTCGGGCATAGGCTTCGGCAACTGTTCCACCACCCTAGGCCACGCGCTCTCCTACGTCTTCTCCAACGAGGGCGTGCCCCACGGATACTCGCTGTCCTCGTGCACCACTATCGCACACAAGTTCAACGGATCCCAATTCTACGAAAGGTTCAAGGAGTGTATGGAAAAGCTTGGCTTTGAGCGGATGGATCTGAAGGCCGACGTCTCCGAGGCCGCCGACCTTGTAATGACCGACCGCGGGCACCTGGACCCCAACCCAATACCCGTATCCAAGGAAGACGTCATGCAGTGCCTCAACGACATAAAGGCAGGAAACCTCTAGACATTTTTTGCCATTATAGTGGGCGTAAAGCCTACTCTCCCCAGTCCTCGCCCACTGTCTCGGCTGCCTGAAGTGTGAAGGCTCCGTCCGATTCGCGCAGCTCGTAGCTCTGTCCGCAGTCGGGGCACGCCACGATCTCCCCCTGCACCGAGTCAGAAGGAAGCGCAATACCCGCGTCACATTCGGGGCAGCTCAATGATGCCATGGGCGCCCCTCCTCTACAATATCCTTATAATTGTTATTCGGATAACAGTAGATTGGAAATGTACTCTTCCGGCCCGGGTCTAGGCAGATCCACCTAGGACCAACTTTTGGCGGCACTGTAGCTTAAAAGATCGGCGTGTGAGCCTGCCACGATCCACCATGAAATGGCAA
>JAGWAW010000058.1 GCA_021296165.1 Nitrosopumilaceae archaeon
TTCGATCCATATAGCTTGTCATATTCCTGCGGTGTCCCCTTAGCTGTGCCTAAGCGACATGATTTCCATACACTACACAAGGCCCCCATCTACTCAACATTTATCACGCGCCCAGTCCCGCCACATCCCGGTGAATCCCAAGATATTCGTGGGAGCGGCGATCGCCGCCATCGCAGCCGGCATCATCTTGGTGATGACGTCGGGCCCCTCGCTGCTGGAGGGCGGAGCCGCGCCCGGCCAGGCGCCGCAGGCGCTGGTGGTCCAGCCGGTGGAGGTGCAAGTTGACGGGATCCGCACAGTAAGCATGGGCCCGGAGGGCGCCGTACTGGAGCTGGCAGTCACCTTGACCAACCCCAACCCCAAGTCAGCCATCCTCTCGCTGGTCAAATACCAGATATTCACCGGCGAGGAGAGGGTGGCCGCCGGCCAGATCGGAAGCCGGGCGGAGGGGATGGTAGACGCCTCCAACTACTACACCATACTGAGCGGCAGCTCGATCACCCTGAAGGACACCATACGGCTGACCAACGCCGGCGGGGCCCCGCAGTTCTGGGAGGCCCTGGAGTCGGGCTCCGTACTATGGAGGGTATCCGGCGAGGCATTCTTCAACCTAAGCTCGATGACCTCCGGACAGGAGAACGAGGTGCGCTTCGAGCAGACACTGGACTAAATGTTATAAAATTTTGATTTTTATCTAGTATATTTTAATTTTAAAAACACTGACAAAGTTTTAAAAGCAAAATGCTAGCACCAGATACCATGGCAGAAGCAGGAATGGCCGCCTATGGCGCCGCCATCGGAGTCGCAATTGCACTGGCCGTGGTGTGCTTTGCCCTCAGGGGCAAGGGACACCCAGAGCCTCTGGACTGAGCAACCGCACACTTTTTCATTTTAATCGGGGCCCTTGTCCAGCCCCAGCATATTGGCAAGGGTCACCTGTTTGCTCCATTTTTTCTTGGTGTAGCATCGCTGGTAGTACTGGCATCCCTCGCAGTCGGACGACGGCTCTAAGATGGGGGCCTTGTCACCCCCAAGCAGATCCGACAGTACCCTGACCCGCCGGACGGTCTCCTCGAACATCCTCTTGTTGCGGGTGAGCGAGAAGGACGACTCCCGTCGGTCGCCGGTTATGTACACTATGATGCCGTCGATCTTGTTGTACATCCACAGGCAGGCGTTCAGGTACAGCAGATCCCCCGCCTGGGGGTTCTCCATGGGCTTGGCGGCGGGGCGGAAGAGTATCACCGCATCGTCGACCAGCATGTCGGCGTTGCCCTTGAGCGTCAGGCCGCCGATGTCGTACGAAGCCTGCTCGGCGCCGTGTCCGAGCTTCCTGAGCAGCCCCGAGAGCAGCTCGCTGAAGCCCTGCCGTTCCTGATCCAGCGGGTCCCGCCTGTCGTAGTATGCCCTCCGGAGGCACCCGACTGCCTCCTCCAAGTGCATGGTGGAGTTGTCGGCGGCGTCTATCTGCGCGTCCAGCTCCCGGCCCAGCGAGTCGATCGCGTTCTTTATGAGGCTGCGGTAGTCACGATCTCCCATCATGGTATGACGTTCACATAGCGTGGTTGATATATTTGGCGCCTTCTGTCAGGATATGGAGCCGGCGATCCCTACGCCTCGGCGCCCAGCACCAGCTTGGACATGACCGTCTTGGGGGGTATGCCCTGCTCCACGGCAAAGGCGATGGCCGACAGGTTCCCTATCTCGTAGGCGGTCAGCTTTGTTATGCCTATGATGGTGGCAAAGCCAAACATCTTGGTGAAGGATCTGAGGGATGCCGCGTAGGTCTCCCGCTCCAGCGCCCTCTCAAACTCGGCCACTGCATCCATCTCGTTCTCCGTCTGGGGGACCAGACTCTTGTACTTGGTGCCGGACAGCTCGTTTAGAGCGTCCCGGACGGTCTCGGTGGCCATCATCCTGGATAGCAGGTCCCGCGGGGCCGACGCGGTGGGGGTGACCAGCAGGTCCTCCATGCGTGCCTCGTCCAGTCCCCAGAACTTGCCCCGGATCACGCCCAGCAGGTTGTACGCGTCTATATCCAAGTCCACGATCTTGGTCACGCTCATGTCCCAGGTGTGCCTGCGCGCCCTGCCCAGATGCTGGTACACTATCTTGTCAAAGTATGTGTCGAATACCTGTATGTTCCCCCCGTCGCCGTACGCCGTCGCCGCCCGGGCGATATCCTCGCCGAATCGTGTCGGGCCCAAGTTGGCAACGGCCTCCTCCAGATCCTTGGCCACTAGGGCCTTCACCACTATGTCCCTCTGCTTCATCAGCTCCTCGGCGCGGAGGTTGAGGTGGGACTCGATCTCCTCCTGGGTCTTGCCGAGCGCCTTTCCCTTCAGGATGGCCTTCAGGTTGGACACTATGAACCGCATATAGTATGCGTCCAGTATGGGCGACTTGCCGGCGGTGCGGGAGGTGTTGTAGTGTAGGAACGCCAAGTGCCCCCGGATGACCGACTCTATGCCGCGGGCCGTGTACGGTTTGGGGGCGTCGGACACGACCTTCTCGTATATGGTGTTCCGCATGCGGGTAACCAACTCGTCCAGATTTCTGGACTCGGCGAGTGTCTGGTAGTCCTCCCTCCGGAGCAGCTTGCCCCTCTGGCTGTAGGATTTTACCGACGCATACACGTTCTTGGCGCGGCTCATCGGGCGGGCGCATCCCCGGAGCCGATTTTAAGGTTTGGAACGCCCTGCATCGCAGCGTTCCTGCCCTGCTAGAACGCCCTGCAGTGCCGGTACAGGGCGTATATCACCATCATATACGAGGCGACCCACAGGCCCGCGGAGGGATCCTCAAAGCCGTACTTTCCTAGGGTATGCGCGTGGCGGTACGCCACGTCGCCGACGGTTCCCAGAAGTATGCCGGCCAGCAGCAGCAACCAAGGTTTGGAGAGCGCCGTCCCGCGGAAGAGGACAAAGGCCAGGGCTACCAGCCCCAGCAGGGCGGAGGAGCAGGCCACCGTCAGGACATCCAAGTATGGCGGATGCGTCCCCGTCCAGAGCACATACAGCACGGTGCCCACCAGCGTGACCGTGCATGGGAGCAGCCACCATCCGCCTACCTTCCGGACGAAGTACGAGACGTTGATCAGGACGTGCAGCACGAAGAGCGGGTATGATACCAGAAAGAGTGTCTCGACCGCCGTGTGATCGGGTATGCCGGCCGGGTCCAGATAGAAATAGTAGGCAGCTTCGCCGGCGAAGACTGCCGCGTATGCCACACACAGCACCAGAAAGGATCTTCCGAATATGCGGGACACGTTGTACTTCAGCGCTGCAGCGAGGCAGCATACCGACGCTGCCAAGGGCAGTACTAGGATGGCCGCCCGTATAACCGCGTAAGGCTCGCCGCCCTCCACGGGAATCCGGAAGCTCAGCTGCAACGAGACCGCCGCGGCGGCTATGACCGCTGGCACCACCCAGTACTCCGCCTTCTCGGACAGGACACTCCCAGACTTGGTCATCCGACCACCGAGCTGAATGCATAGCTACGCAGGGCGATATCCATGGGCATGCGGGCGCTGACCGTCAGGTTGTTCGCCCGCGACTCAAACGTTATGCCCGTCAGGGTGGCTACGTACGCGGCCACCCGCCGCCCGTCCCGGGCTTGGGAGTGGCCGCTGGTGACTAGTAGCCCGTCCCGCAGCAGGTCCCGGGCCCGGTTGTACGTGGAAGCCTTGGGAAGCCCCGCCGTCACGATGGCCCCGGCCAGCGTCTGGGGGCTCCGCAGCGCGTCCAGTATGGCCCGCTTCGCCGGGTTGCCGTACGACTCTAGCAGCACGCCAGCTACCGCCGGTTCCCGTATCACGATGCCGGCCTCACCACCGGCGTCCTTGGCTGAGAGCACCCTGCCGAATACGCGGGCCTCCACGCCGGTTGTATGCTTCCCAAAGAATCGTCGCAGCACCAGATCCAGCTTTGCAAAGTCGGCGGCGGCCTCCAGCATTGACATGCCGCATGTCTTCCGGACCTCTCCCTCTATCCTCCGGTAGGTCGCTCTGCCCAGATCCTCTTCCAGAATGGCCCGCACTCCCCGGGCCACCATTACATCCAGCGGGTTCATGGTCTGGTCTGGTAACTATCATATAAATATTTTTTATTAGAAATAATATATTAATTCTAAACTTTAAATAAAACCTAGAATAATCCAAGACATGCCAAGACATGCCATGCGGGTGGCGGCCGGGATCGCTCTGGCTGCCGTCATAGCCGGAGCCGTGTCCACGGGCTTGGGCGGGTCGGCGGTCGGCCAATCCGTAGAAGAGCCGGTCGCACCCAGGTATGCGGACATATGCCCACACGGCCACAATGGGTTTAGCTGCGATGTGTCCTCATACCGCTCCGACATAACCGAACTGCAGGAACGCGTTGCCGCCTTGGAAAGGGAGCGATAGAGTATATCATATTTTTTTATTTTTAGTGCATGTGGCCCGGCGTCGCAGAATGCCGAGAGCCCAGTTCGTGGGTTTGTCCCGGCAGCACGTCGCGCCGGCATCCTGCGTGCCCGGCCCGACCGATAGACGGGGGAGAGGTGGTGCTCAGTACAATTCGCTCCCCACTGCCGGCGGCGGACGATCTTCTGCCGCCTCCTCAGGGACCGGACACGTCACTCAACAGGGCGGCGACGCCCTCCCGTGCCGCCTCGTCCATCCTACCGTACGCCTCCAGCAGATCCCGGCACATGGTGAGTCGTCCGTCGTTTCGTATGCGGCCCAGATCCAAGGGCAGGAGGGAGAATCCGCCCCGGCACCAGGCCTCCACATACCTCTCCATGATGTACTGCACCATACCTGGACTGCCCTTGACCAGTGACCGCAGCGTCCCGCCGTGGTGGCCCATCTCCTCTATGCTCCCCGCGATGCCGTCCCACCCCTGCACGTCCCGTATGGCCAGCGCCACCACCAAGCCCTCTTGGGTCAGGGAGTAGTGTGGGCTGCCCCTCTCCTGCATCATCCGGGGCCCCCGCCGGAGGGGCAGCCGCCCCTCCTCCCGTATTATCCCCAGCGGAATCATGATCTTTTCTATGTCACCAAAGACGGCCGGGTAGACCGTCTGCCACTTGGAGCTGGTGGCTGCCGCCAAGCTCTTGGCCAATCCGGTTCGGGTGCGGTCCTGAGGGTTGGATCTCTCAGCCAGCATCTGTATGATGGCCCGCTGCCGGAGCGCCTTGGCGCTGAGCTCCCCGGGCCTAGTCCTGAGCCTCTCGAATATGCTGAGCTTGGCCTCTCTCATAGATGAATCGCCTTGTTAGAAATTTGTAATTTCATAAAAGTATAAAAATTATATGTTTTATATTAAGTTTTATATTCAGATCTGAATTTTACTTCAAAACTTAAATAACTTCAGGATTTGGATTGACACAATGAAAAGAAAGAACCACAAATATGCTCTATTACTTGTGGCCGCAGTCACAATAACATCGGCTGGTGCGGTGTCGCAAGCATACGCACAACAGGTCACAGACGGAATGGATGGATACGTGCTAGGAACCAGTGGAATATACACTGGCAACGAGAACGAATGCTGGTTTGAGGAAGACGGCTCGATGCTGCCATGTCGCATAGACACTGGAGATACAGCATGGATGCTGACCGCATCCTCCCTCGTGCTCTTCATGAGCCCGGGCGTAGCATTCTTCTACGGAGGCTTGGCCCGCTCGAAGAACACGACCAACGTGCTGGGAATGGTACTCATCATCATGGGTATAATCTCGGTGCAGTGGGTTCTGTACGGATACTCGCTGGCATTCGGACCTGGAGGCAACGACTACATGGGAGATCTTACCTATGCAGGACTAAATCAGGTATCGAACTATGCGCCGCTTGGTGGAGCAGGACCATGTACTGACACATGGGCTGCCGCATACCAGATGCAGCTCTTCCACGAGGAAGAGATTTGTAGCCAAGACTGGCCTGGTACGGTGCCCCACGCGCTCTTCATGGCATTCCAAGGAACCTTCGCTATAATCACACCAGTACTCATAGTTGGTGGACTGATTGACAGGATCAAGTTCAGCGCCCTCATCATATTCGTACTACTCTGGGCTACATTCGTCTACGACCCCATCGCCCACTGGGTATGGGGAGGTGGTCTCATAGCAAACCTCGACCTCAACCCCGACTTGTCGCCTTCCGGAGCACTTGACTTCGCCGGCGGTACCGTGGTGCACATATCCTCTGGATTCTCCGCCTTAGCAGGAGCCCTCTTGCTGGGCCGCAGATTGGGATACGGAAAGGTTCCAATGGAACCTCACAACGTTCCAATGGTTGTACTTGGTGCAGCCATACTCTGGTTCGGCTGGTTCGGCTTTAACGCCGGAAGCGAAGTTCAGGTGGACGGTATCACTGTAAGCGCATGGGTTGTAACCAATATAGCAACAGGCATGGCTGTCACGACATGGATTCTCATGTCATGGGCCCATACGGGCAAGCCAAGCATTGTTGGTGCAGCAACCGGCGCGGTGGCAGGACTCGTCTCAATCACCCCGGCCTCTGGTTGGGTGGGACCGATGGCAGCCATCATAATCGGTATCGCAGCAGGCACCGTGTGCTACGCAGCAGTCGCCTTCAAGAACGCCCGTAAGTGGGACGACGCCCTGGATGTCTGGGGTGTACACGGAATCGGAGGTCTTACCGGTGCCATACTGACAGGTACGCTGGCAAGCCCACACATCTGGGATACCGGCGACGGTATTGGTGCATGGACTGGTACACCCGAGGGTATGGAGACACAGGGGCTGAGCATCATAGGCGCAGCCATCTCCGTCGGATACGCCTTTGGTCTGACCATCGTCATACTGAAGGTCATGGACGCAGTCTGGCCTGGCGGAATCAGGGTCACTCCCAAAGAAGAGGAGATTGGCCTGGATCTCGCCCAGCATGGCGAACGAGCATACGTCAACGAGTAGACCATCCTTTTTTCCTATTTTCTCTGATACGACGGCAGAGGCGCCGCTCACGCGTCAGGGCCCGCTGGCACCTCCGGAGGGCCGTACCATGTTGCGCCCGGCCCTCAAGCGTGTCCCGCCGGACGGGTTCCAAGTGTCATGGGAGGCAGAGCGTAAATGCGGAGTTCGAGTCTGTACAGTCGTGCAAAAACATCCTGCTATAGGGTACATTTCCGCGGAGGTCCACCTCCACAGGGCCAGTCCCGCGCCGGGCCATCGGCGACGGCGGCTCCGTGTTCTGCGCATGTGGGCGGGTGGGTCCGCTACCCCGCCGTCCGGTGAATCCATGCGGTCTACGATGCAGGCCTAGACGCGATGGGACCAACTGGGCCGGCAAGACCTCCCTGCCTAGCCGCGGCGGGGCTGCATCAAAAGGGGGCTTGGTGTGCTTGGGCAGGATATCCGCGTGGCCGTGCCGCGAACTGCCAGCTAGTCCGTGGCGCGGTCCACACTGCGGGACTGCAGGATACGACCGTTTCGTATCGGTCCCCACCCGCCCGTCAATCCACTGTGAACTCATCGCCTCTTGCAATATCGCTGTAGGTTGGCGGGATCTACGGAGGGCAATATCCATCCGGCGCCACTACCGTACCCCCCGCAGCTAGGCCTGATAGAAACCGTCTGGATGGGCACGGAGAGAGTTGTTGGCAGGCCCTTCTGGTCGCTCTACGGGCTGAAGGCGGCGGTAACCGCAACCCCCAAGCGCGAGATGGATGACCGAAGGACTACGCTGTAGCCTGATCTGGTCCGCCCCGAACAGCTCCGTCCTAGAATGGTGGGCTGCGACAGGCTCCGACATTTGACCGGATAGAAGATGTTGGGGATAACGCCATACCGTGGCCGGTATCCGCCGGCGTTCTTTACCCAAAATGAGCGGACTGCTGTGGCCGGCACTGCGGGGCTGG
>JAGWAW010000059.1 GCA_021296165.1 Nitrosopumilaceae archaeon
CCGGAATCTAGAAATCAGCCAAAGACGTATGGAGGCATCGTGCTGGATATAGGGGTGAACGACTTTTGGGACTACACAATCTACTGTGCCCTCAACAACCTTTTTAAGACCACGCTTGCAAACAATGGTGATGTCGCTACTCCTGAAGGACAGGGTGTGGTCTATGGAGGCTCCCACCGCCAAACGAGGTGTCTACCCATTGCACGGCTTCAAACTTGGTCTGTACCGCCTTCCCATAACCTTGGAGACTCCCGACGACATAAAATCTGTTCATGACGGCCTCAAGAAGACGTTTGAGATGGATATGTATGCAGACCGCATCTACATGACCTACCGCTGGACCGAGAGGAGTATGCCCGACGAGGACGATGACGGCTACGAGGAGGCGGATCTGTCTGTAACCGCCGAGATAGTAACCGGGGAGGTCGTGGACATCATATACCAGATATTCCCCATCGAAAAGTTCGGGGATCCCCAGTGGGTCAGAAACTACCGCAAGAAAGCCGACCACTTTGCCAAGATGATGATAGACACGGCGCTGCGCAACACCATACTGGCAGACAAGATGATCGCGTCCCTCCAGAAGCTCGAGAAGATAGACGAGGCCCAGGCACTCGTACGCCTAGAGGATCTCACACCGCTGGCCAAGATAGTACCTAACGCAAAGCCCAAACCCAAACCCAAGCCGACTCCCGGCCAGCCCACGACTGCGGCCCTGGAGGAGGAGATGGAGGTGCCTGACGGCGCAAAGCCGGGACCCATCGACGTGGACTACAAATCCCGCGTGCCCGCGTCCAAACCGTATGTGGCAGGCGACTACACCATCAAGACCTGGGGACGCCGGGGCGAGGACAACGCAATCATGGGGGTTTGGGGCGAGTTTGTCTCCGTGGACTTTGACATCTGTGTGGCCGACGGGGCATGCATAGATGCCTGTCCAGTGTCGGTGTACGAGTGGTTCGACACTCCTGGAAGCCCTGCCTCCGACAAAAAGCCGCTCATGTCCAAGGAGCCGGACTGCATCTTTTGCCTTGCATGCGAGGGGGTGTGCCCGCCCCAGGCTATCAAGATATTCGAGCAGAAGGCCTGACCATCAACCATACCGGAGTCCTGCGTCGCGGCGAGACGCATTGTCCGCCGGCCTGAATTCCAAATATAAATACCTAGGTTACGCCGCCACAGTAGGAGATGCCCGCCAGTCCGTTCTTTCAGTTCATATTCGACCTCTTCATAATATCGGCCATCGTAATCACTGGCTACACCTGCAACTTTTACTATCTGGCGTACCTGGCACGCCACCGAAACGACATACTCCCGGTGGCCGACTTGGGCACGCCTACGGTCACCATACAGCTCCCGTTCTACAACGAAAAGTACGTGGCCAAGCGCTTGGTGGACTCGGTGTGCGCCATGGACTATCCCCAAGACCGGATGAAGATCATGGTGCTGGACGACTCCGACGACGAGACCGCCGACCTGTTGAAGGATACGGTGGAGTACCATAGGAGCCGAGGCTTCCAGATACAGTACGTGCGGCGCGACAACCGCCGCGGATACAAGGCCGGGGCTCTGAAGAACGCCATGAAGCACACAGACACCGAGTTTGTGGCTATATTTGACGCGGACTTTATGCCCCCTGAGTGGTTCCTCCGCAAGGCCATTCCATACTTCTCGTCCACGCGTATAGGCTTGGTGCAGTGCCGGTGGGGCCACGCCAACGAGGAATACTCGGCGATGACCCGGGCGCAGGCCATGAGCCTAGACCTGCACTTTCTGGTAGAGCAGAAGGCCAAGAGCAACTCGTCATTGTTTATGAACTTCAACGGCACGGCGGGCATATGGCGGCGGGAGTGCATAGACGACGCAGGTGGCTGGCACACCGCCACCTTGGTGGAGGATCTGGACCTAAGCTACCGCGCCCAGATGAAAGGGTGGAAGTGTGTGTTTCTGCCTGACGTGGTGGTGGATGCCGAGCTTCCGGTCCAGATGAACGCGGCCAAAAGGCAGCAGTTCCGCTGGGCCAAGGGCTCCATACAGTGCGCCCTCAAGCTTCTCTCGGATATCGTGGTGAGGCGGGGGATCGACGTGGGCGCCAAGGTACAGGCGTTCGTGCAGCTGACGCGGCATGTGGTGTATCCATTCATGCTGATACAGTTCCTGACTCTGCCCCTGCTGCTGACACAGGGCGTAAACCTGTATGTTATAGGCTTTCTCCCCTCAGTAACACTGGCTCTGTACATTCTGATGGGGCCGGGGGCGTACCTCCTGATACTACAGGACATCTACCATGACTCTTGGAGGCAGAAGGCGAAGATGCTGCCGTTCCTGCTGATATACAACGCTGGCATGTCGGTGAACAACACGGTGGCCGTCTTTGACGCTGTGCTGGGCAAGAAGAACGTCTTCCACCGTACCCCCAAGTACGGCACGCTCAAGTCCCGGAGTGACTGGAAAGAGAATGCCTACAACCTGCCGTTCACCCGGATCACGCTGCTGGAACTCTTCTTTGCGATATATGGGGTGATGGGCATAATGGTGGCACTGCTTGAGGGGTTCACAGTGTTTGCGCCCATCATAGCAATACAGACAATCGGCTACTTTTACGTGGCGTACCTGAGCCTGTCACACTCCAAGTTTAAAAGACATAAATCGGGCCCGTCACGTACTCCGCTACGAGAGGAGATAATGGCAAATCGCGCGTACAGGGCGGCCATGATAAGCATCGTGGTCATAATAATCGCCGGGGCATTCTTGGCGTTCCAAGGCTACTATACCGACATCTATCCGGTAGATATGGTGCGCGGACACCTGAGCGGCATAATGGGCTCGTCGGATCCGGAGACGATACGGGTTCATCTGACCGAGATCGAGATGCACATGGTCAGCGTGGCGGACAACCTACCGGCCAACCAAAACCCGGTGTGGCTCTTTCCCAATCCCACCACGGACTTTGCCCGAATCTCCGGCGACTTGGCGGTCATGCAGGAGAGCCTGCTTGTGGCCGAGTCCATGCCCCGGGACGGCACCGCGTACTATGTGGCCATGATGGACATCAGCTCCAGGGCCCTTACGCTCCAGAAGAATCTGGTGGAGGCCACTCCTTACATGTATGTGAATCTGTCCAACGTGCTGTTCGCCACAATATGGGTCGCCGCCATCTTGGCCATATTCGCCGTTCTGAAGAAGAGACGCGACAAACTGACCCAGTTCGAGCAGAGTGGCGTCTAATTACCCCGCGGGACGGAGCGGATATATTCGGTCTCCGCCCGGACGGGTACCTCAAGCATGGCGTCTGCCCTGGCTCCGGCAAACGGCATCCTTAGAGTGGTGTAGGGACTACGGGAACGAGTGCCGATAGCTACGGGATGCGGTTGTTGTAGTCACTCAGCTTCTGCTTGTATATCTTGTTGCGGGGCTTTTGGCGGACACGATAGTGGCAGCAGTTGCAGAACCATCCTATGGTGCCCGGCTTGGCTGGCGAACCATCTTTGAGGTGGCACCCGTTGTGGTCTATCCAGATGTCGCATATCTGGCAGCGCCCCTGCCCCGAACCATATCTGGTGGCTCCATGGGGTTTCCTGACGCGGAACGCCTTACAGGCTCCGTTGCACGCCCCCTTCTTGACAATCTCGTTCATCATGGTATGAATAAGCACCAACCTATAAAAATAGTAATTAATATGGTGGGTTTTAAAAGGCATCTGTTGGTTTTATATACCAATAAGTACCATACAACAAACCTCGTTCCGCCATACAAACCGTAGATTTTCGGGACTGGGGGAGAGTGACGCGCCCATTCGGCCTTTCCGGCTTGTCACACACACCGCGATCTGGGCTGTTTGGAGGGGTGCGATCTTTGGTACGCTGCTTTTGCGGTTATGTGATCGTATTTTGGGTGAGACGCCAATACGAAAAAATTCTCGGTCGCGCTAGACGGTGGACATCTTGGTTTTTTTGTATTTTTTGGCGCATCAATGAATGGATTTTACTGTGCGACGAAACCAAAAACAGTCAAACATGACAGTTGAGGTCGGGATCGACAAGAAGTACACTGCCGTCAACGCCTAGGCATGTTTTTACCGCCCTGACCTCTATCCCGTTCTGTACCGCCTCGGAGATGTCGGCGGCGAATACCGGATCTCCCTGCACACTGGGCGAAAAGCGCGTCGCGTCTGGATGTTGTACCAGAAACAGGATAATGCAGCGGTAGTCGGCGGCTAGGCGGCTCAGGGTGCCGACATGCTTGCGGCCCCTGAGTGTGGGGCAGTCTGGAAACGAACCGGTGTCGCCCCCGATGAGCATGGCCGCAGACTTTATCTCGATGTAACCGGCAGACTCCCCGCTACGGATCTCCAGATCTATCCTGGATTCGCCGCAGTCCACCTCGCTGCCAGTTATGCTCCAGCCTGCCAGCCAGGGTATGAGTCTGGCTTGGGCGGCGTTCACGAAAGCCCGGGACTGCTCGCCGGGATCCACCAACACCGCCCACTTTTCAGATACGGGCACCCCCACCAGCCTCAGGGTGGTCTTGGCGGGTCTTTTGGGTATGCACAGGCACACGCTTCCAGGAAATATCAGGTCCCGCAGCCTGCCGCTGTTGGTGAGGTGGGCCGCGTACTGTGACTTCCCGTCGGTTACGACTACAGAGAACCTGCTGGTGCGGCGTACGACCCTGTACTGCCGCAGGTGGTCAATCTCGTGCACGACTGGGTACGGATTCTGGCCGCGCGGTCTGTTTTGCACGGCGCCGGCGCGCAGTCTGACCAATTTATGCGCCTCCGCATCCAACCTGCCGGCACCGGCCGGAGGGCAGTGGAACGCGCCGGTGTGGTGCATACCGAACGGTCGTGTTCTGTGTGCATGAGTCGACGACGCCAGCGGCTTCTCAGAGGTAGAGGTCAGCCGTTCAGGCAGGGCGCCGATTGATTTCTAGTCGGGGTCGACGTCTCGGACTCAGTCAAGAAGGACAATGGGCCGGCGGGTGGACTCCAGCACCTTCCGGGTGACATGGCCCAGCACCTCGTCGGTATTGCCCAGCCCCCGGCGCCCCATAGCGATCAGGTCGACATTCAGCTTGTCGGCCATCTCGGCTATCCGGGTGGGCGGATCCCCCATCTTGACCATTCTTACCACGTCGCCGGCTTCACGGGGCACCACCACACTCTGCAGCACAAGCCTCCCCTCCCGCTGCATATGGGAACTCAGGACAGTGTCGGTATTGTCCTCGTCGTCATGGGGCCACTCCAACACGTGCAGCAGATATAGCCGGACGCCTGCAATATCCCGCAGCAGGTGGTGCGTCCCGTTCATGGCGCGGAGGGATCGTATTGAGCCGTCTATGGGTATCAGCACCTTGGTGGTCGGGTTGTCGGCGTCGGAATTTTGTTCTGATATGTCCACAGACTTGGGCGAACTGGCCCTGGACAGCAGCTCCCGAATGCTGTGGCGTGCCTCTATGAGTGGAAGGATCACTACCGTTCCGGCCGCCCCGGCAGCCCACGCCACTGCCAGCCACACCCAGGCAGTGAAGGCCTGTTGCGTAAAGACGTACCCGCTCACATATAGGGGCGCCGGCCAAGCCACCGGAAGTATGATGGCGGCGGCCATTCCAATTCTTTTGCATACGGTGGATGCCCGGGCAAGCATGTGCTCGTCGGCATCACGATCCAGTGCGGATCTCACGCGGTCATCCACAATCATGATCTTTTGTTTCAGAATACGAAAGTCAAAGCGTCCGCCTGATGCCACGCTGCCGCCCAGGCACACGGCCAAGCTCGTAGTTATTGACATAATATTACCGAGCAGCATGGGCACTGTAGATCCGGTAGAGGAGACAGTAATCTCGCCATACATGACGGCCGAGGCAGTCAGCCATCCGGAGACTCCCGCGGCAAGTCCTGCCAGGGCTCCGGACGTGGCGGCGCGCCTGCCTATACGATCCCAAAGTATGGCCAGCGATATGGGCGCCACCGCCGAGCCTATGAGTATGCCCATCATTAGGTACACGTACTGGAGCGACAGGCCCAGCTGGAACAGGGCCGACGCCATTACCCCCATGCCCATTCCGAATATCAGGATGGCATATCGGGAGACTCGCATCAGCTGCCGGCCGGTGGCCGACGGGTTCATGTACATCCTGAATATATCGTAGGTGACCAGCGATGACACGCTGACCAGCTGCGAGGAGCCGGCGGCGGTCACAGCCGTAAACACTATGGTGAGTATCAGTATGGCACCCACTTCTCCCATCAGTACGGCGGCGGCGGTGGGCGCCACCAGTCCCAGGCCTACCTGATCCTCTGTGAGCTCTACCCCGGTTGCCACCGCCGCCAACCCCAAGGTGGTGGCTAAGGTGAACGGAATGGCAAACCAAGCCAGGCCTCCTATTATGAAGCCGCTACCCACCGACCGGGGGCGTGCCGCTATGGCTCTCTGCCAGTAAGACTGGTCCACGAATATGGTCCCAAAGTTTCCCACAATGTTGATTACTCCGAACACTAGGGCCCCTGCCGAGGCCAGCGTCAGAAAGCTTCCCGCCACGTTCCCTTCCACCGGGTTCAGGACGGCGGCCGTGGTGAGCTTCTCGTACATTCCCTGCACGCCTCCGATCTCGGGACTGGAGAAGTATATCACCGAAACGAATGCCAGCACCACTGCAAAGATGAGTCCGGCGTTGATGTACTCGGCAAAGAAGGTGGCCTTGAGTCCGCCGAATACGGTGTATGCCACCACTCCCACCGGCAGCAGGAACGCCGCCAGCGTAATGTCCACTCCGGTAAGCGAGTTGACCACCGCGGCCCCGCCCAAGACCAGCATGGCGGTGACTATTGTATTGGTCAGCAGCGCAAAAAAGAGAAAGACCTTGTGGGAGTGCCGGCCGTACCGCACGTAGATCATCTCGGGGAACGTATGGGTCATGGGCGCCTTGCGCTTCAACTCTATGGCGATTATGGAGAACAGTATGACCTGTATGCTGGCGCCGGCTGCATACCAAAACGAGCCGGCCATCCCAAACTCGAAGGTCACAGTGGAGGACTGGAGCAGGGTGGCCGCCCAAGTCCAGGCCGAGACTATGGATGAGGCGATAAGGCCGGTCTTGATGGTGCGGCCCGCCGTATAGAACCACTCGGAGGTCTTGCGCGTCCCCAGCCACTTGGTCTCGGCCTTTACCATCAGAGTTACGACCGCGGCCATTGCCAAGCCCACCCCGATCAGGACCAAATATCCTATGCTCTCTGAGAGGGCAAAGCTCAACGCAAACCATCCTGTCCTCTCTGGTAATTAACAAGCGCGTTCCGCCGTGGGAAGTTTAAGGAGGTGCTGCCATTAAATACGGATTTCCCATGGCGGGACATGAGCAAGCAGCTAGGCGTGAGGGGCGGCACTGGGAAATCCGGCGGCAGGGGATGTTTCTGGTCGAGCGCTGCTCCACATGTTTCTTGGCTATGCTGCCATGAGGTGGTTTGAGAGAAACGCATAGCCGTACCCGTAGGTGCCCGGCGCGTGTACAGGTGTGTCTGTACCACCAAGCTCCCGGGGATGCCGTACTGCTGTTCTGAATGCGAGTATCTTGCTGTCGGGATACGGACATCCGTGCAGCACTCCGGACTCATCTACGGAAATGGGCTGGGGCCACGCATCTGCGCGCACTATGACGGAATGTCCGACGTGTACCTGCATGAAAAGAAGGTAAATCCTACGTCCTACCTGGGACGGCTGGTGAGCAGCGCCCTAAACCACCATTGTCCTTGTGCCGCCGCAAGCGGCCTTGCGTCATCCTGTATGAATGGGTTAATCGGAGCTGCATCTTTTCTGGGCCTTGCGTCCTTATGGGTGAT
>JAGWAW010000060.1 GCA_021296165.1 Nitrosopumilaceae archaeon
TGCCCCCGTATGGTGGTATGGTGCCCGAGGCGGTCCCGCCCCACAGGTTGTGCACCAGTATGGCGCCGCCGCCGGGCCCCACATTTGCCACGCACCACACCGCATGGCACTCGCCGCCGTAACCGTGGCGTTCGCCGCGTATGGTCAGGCCGCCCACCGCCCCGAACTCGTACGGCACCAGAAACTGCACGGTGCCCGGGCCGGTCCGCCGCACCTCGGCCGTACCCTGCTCCGTGTACACCCTCTCAGTGCGGGACGCGTCAAAGCCCAGGGGCGACACGAACTGCCGGGTATGGGGCCCGGCCGACAGCCAAAATGTGTGGTGTGCACCGAACTCCAGCGCCTCATGCATCTCCATCTCCAGTATGGAGTCGTGTCCCTGTATGGCCAGCGCCCCATCCCAGAACTGGAGCGCCGTCTTGTTCAGGGACATGCGCAGCTCCCCCGTCCCGGCGCCATACTGTGTGGTCTGGTAGACCTCGGAGGACGCCATCTCTGCCATGGTGTGGTCGCCGGTGTCGTGGAGGGTCTTTTCGTATATGTACCGGTCCGTATGTATGATGGTGCGCCCCGGCATATCATCCCCGGGAGCGCCGCCATACGGCACGATACGCGCCTCCAGCGGGATGTCTTGGAATGATACCATGGTAAAGTTGTGCGCCAGCAGGGCGCGGGGGTACACGTACGTGTAGTTGAATAGTATGTTCTGTATGTGGCCGGCCCAGTCGTCGGAGGCCAGGCCCATACTTGTGGTGACGTTCTCGTACCACCTGTGGGGCCTCTCCAGTACTATGTCGTGGTGTATGTCCTGCCAGAACCGTACCGCCCCGTGCGCCGCATGCAGGAACATGGCATGGCACCCGAAGGGGTGGTGGCGCGCCGGCATGGTGTGGGGGCAGCCCCCCATGGATGTGGTGTGGAGGGGGTGCTCCGGCAGGGACGGCGAGCCGTCCATCACACCCATGAAGCGCTCCACGGCGGTATCGTACCCCTCCACATATGGGGGCGCCCAGGTGGAGTTCCACTCTATAGTATGGCGGTCTATGGTGTGGGGCTCCACCAAGGTGGACGCGGAGCGAGCCACCGTGTCGGGGTAAAAGTTGGTTATCTTGGCGCGGCGGTCTGGGTGTATCGTACCGTCCATACCCGCCGAGCCCTCGTACCGGAGCAGCACGCCCTGGCGGTCCGAGTAGGAGCGGGGCTCCCCGTCGGACAGCACCGTATAGGGGTAATGCGCAAAGACCGGCTCGTACCCCACTATCTCGATGTGGGTGGAGTTGCGGTGGGAGTTTATCGGGACGCCCTCGTTCAGTATGGTCACGCGGTATGTGATGGTGTGGGTGCCCGGCGGCGTGCCGGAGGGCGCCGCGTACGCGTACGCCCCATCGCCGTTCCCGTACCTGCCCGGGTATGGCAGGAATCCGGTCCCCGCCGGTATGTCCGGCGGCTCCAGGTTGTTCCGGCAGGTGTGGTCGCAGCCAAAGCCGCCCTCCTCGCGCAGCCCGACATGCTCCCTGTCGTACCGGAACGAGACGGTCCCGCCCCTGTGGTCCTTGTGCTCGAATATGGCCCGGTGTATTATTCCGGCCGGGTCCCAGACATAGTATGTCGCGTCCAGGTTGACGGCCGGGTACCCCTGCCTGTCATGTAACATGTGCCGCTCTATGTTGACATGTATGATGGGGGCCACCACCGCCGGGGATATGGTGTCGGTGGCCGAGACCCGCACCAGCCGGCACACCTCGCCGCAGACCAGCCTGTACGCCCACACCGTCAGGGAGAGCCCGCCGCAGCGCCGGGGCTCCCCGAATGTGGTGTCGTATCCACTCTCCCCGCCGCCGCCGGCCGGCGGCGCCCCGTGGCACTCGTTGGCCGGCCCCACCAGTATGGTGCCATCCCCCTGTATGGCGCCGGACCCGGCGGGGACGGATTGGCCCTCCGGCCCCGACACATGGGACTTTTGTACGGCGCCCCAGTCCCGCACAGTCCCCACGTGGGGGTCTATGCACCCCCCGCTGAAGCGGTACGAGAACTCAAAGCCGAACACATCATTGGGGTATACGGTGAGGTCTGGGTTGTTCCGCGGGTTCCCGTCCGCGTCGGTGCGGTCGTATACGGCCCGGCCGTCCACGCCCACCACACAGGACTCCTCGGCATGTGCCGTGTGCGGTACGGCCCAGGCAAGCAGCGCCGCCAGCGCGACATATGATATGGCGGTCAATCCCCCACCCGCATGTGGGCGCCGGCCGGCGTCACCACCACCAGGGGGCAGGGCTCACTGGCGTGGACCCAGGCGGACTGCCCGCCCTCCAGCACGTGTATGGGCGCGCCCGCCAGGTCCGCATACGAGACATTGACGCCGTATATGCGGCCTGTCGATATCCCGTACACCGACATGTCCTCCAGTACAAGGGGGCGCGGGGAGTAGTTGTGGAATAGGAAGCCGTCGCCGCACCGCGCCGGCCCGGCGGCCACCAGCTCGGCGGCGAGCCGCAGGGCCGACTCTGCGCGCAGCTCCGCCGCCCACTCGGCATGGTCCATCCTCTCCTGGAATGTCACAAAGAGCACCGAGGCGGCCGCCGCAAACGAGGCCGTCAGCATTATGGCCCCGGTGACCTCCCCTATGCCCGGGAGCCTCACCATACTGTGGCCTCCACTATGTGCTTGCCGGAGGGGTGGTACACTATCACGTATAGTATGTCGCCGGAGTGTACGGGCGTGGTCGCGTTCAGCAGGCCCTCGTACACCAGCATGCCGCCCCGCGCCCGGTACTCGGGGACGGTGCGCTCCAGTGATCCGCCCACCCAGACCGGCCCGTCCGTATGGGTGACGGCCATCTCCACATATACCTGGGGGTACCCGTCGTGGAGCGACTCCAGCCGTATGTCCAGGTGGAACGGCGGGGGAGTATCCTGTGGTATGGTGTGGTGGAAGGCGGCGGCGCCCGAGGCGGCCACCGCCATGGCGATCATGGATCCCGTTATGGCGGTCAGCGCCGGGGTGCGGTGCACGGGTGTAGTGCTAGTCCGGGTTAAAAGGGCCGGATCCCGGGCCGCCATGCGCCCGCGCCGCATTGCCGCCGTCACCCAATTTTTAAACGCGCCGCAGGTAAACCATACCGCATGCTGGACAGGAGGGACATCATACGGAGGATAGAGAACGTGGGCCACCGCCTGCAGGGCGCCTATGACGTCGTTGCGGTCGGAGGCACATCGCTGGCATTGCACGGCCTCAAGGAACAGACTCGCGACGTGGACTTTATAGTGGAGCGCGGGGACCTGCTAAAGTTTGCAGACGCGTACAAGGGGTTGTATGACGGAATTATACACCTGGCGGAGCCGGGAACATGCTTTTCGATCTATATGCCGTCTGACTACCTGTCGTACGCCAATTTGGTGGGCGCGTTCGGTAGCGTTAACCTTTATGCGCTGGGCATGTTGGACACCATAATAACAAAGTCTACGCGGCTCAACAGTAGGGATCGAAATGACCTCCAAGGATGCATGGATGTCAATACGGAAGAGCTGCTGAGCAGAATATCGGACTATACGCTGAAGGCAGGGCACATGGACAACGTAAAGGCGGCACTGGTCGGCGTCTTTAAGATGCCGCGGGTGGATCTTGATGCACTGTAGGAGCAGGGTCACCGACAGGCACGGTCTGTATACGACGGACGGTAGCCAGCTGCACGCGGCGACCATAAGGGCGGCGCATACGGGCGTGGAACGCGACATCGACATGGTGCATCTGTCCGTGCGCGACATGGTGGCCAACCTGTGCCATGCGCATATGGGCAAAATTACCAGAGAGTTTGATCTGGACAACGGGTTTTGGCGCACGGCTCACTATGACGAGGCCGGGCGCTACGCCGATGACATAATGTGTGACTGGCGCAGGCATGGCGGGGCCACGTTCGAGTCCCTGCATGACATTGTGTCGGACTATACCAGAACAATACAGGACACGGCCGACCGCATGCCCGACAGGGTGCTGCGTGGCGGCGACTGGAAGTTTACGCCCGAATATGGCACGGCTCCCAAGTCGATATATCCGCCCTCGCATCCGCCGGAATACACGTACGGCGAGGGGCACGGGGTCGTGCCCGACGGCATAACGCACCCGCTTATGGCGCACCTGGCATCATCTGAGCCCTGCCCCCTGAAGGGCGGCGGTTCGGTCTGTGTGGGCGCTACGCCGCACCGCCTGGCGGGGTGCGGCACGTGCGTACCGTTCGCGCCGTATGAAGCGGCCCGGCCGGCATGCAGACTGGAGAGCCATGACACAACGGACACAAGAAAGGCCAATGCCATACTGGAGATGGTAGACGAGATGGATCTGCGGCTGGCCTTTTTGTGCGAGGACGGCGCCAGGCACAGCCTGCTGGTCTCCGGCGACGGACTGGACATGCCGCTTGTGTACCGCCGGGCCGACGCGATAGCGGAGCGGTTCGGCACGCCGCTGGACTGCCTCGTGACCGACTCCGAATCCCTCCACGAGATGCTGTACGACGATGCGGCCGGCAACGATGCCAAGCGGATCATACGGTGCGGAAGGCCACTGGCGGGCGCCATAAGTGGGCCCCCGGGCGGGTGTGTGCCGCCGCGGCCCGCGGCCATGTCCCGGGGGGACATGCTGCATAACATGGACCGGCACGGGTTTGAGATGATCGTCCCGCGGGCGTACCCGGACCGCTCGAAGGTGCGCGCCGAATACACCATCACCGGAGCGCATTTCAGCATAGAGCCCCGCTGGTACATCACGGGATTCGCCGTCATGTTGTGCAAGGGCGGCATAAACTGGCATCTGATGCTGTACCTGGCCAGGACATACGGGTACGAGGGGACGCTGTACGGTATGCTGGAGGAGCTGGCCCGGAACGGCCGGGGGCCAGGCTGGCCCCTTTCGGCGCTGCGCCGGAGCGGCGCCGAGCCGGTGCCCACCGAGCCGGACACGGTACGGGAGGCGCTGGCCGTGTACGGGTGTTGACACACAAGGGAGAATATTCACAATCCACAACTTTACGACAGATTCACGCTCGGCTGTAGTGATTCGTAGAGATTGTGAATATTCCCCAAGGTACGTCAAACGAGGGGGCGCGTTCACAGCATGATCCCGTAAAGACGGGGTGGGACACGCAAACGAGGGCAGGGCGGGAAGGCAAGGGCACCACTGTGGCAGGTTGTCGCGTACCAAGATCACAGATGGCAAAAAGCGCCAAACATGTGAGGCATGCTTTCTGAAATGGTACAGGCTGACCGCCGATGTGGCGCCATTCAGGATGCCCGCGAAGAGAGCGTGTACAAACATGGTTTTAAATGGAAAAACAAGAGGTTTTACGAGGATCTTATTGCAATGTTATGGCCTGTATGTTCTTCAATATTGGACGGTGTCCCCGCCGCGGACCGTGCCGCCGCGGCGCGAGGCCTTCTGGCCAGACCCGCCGCCCCCCTCCCGCGCCGCATTCAGGAGGGCCGTCAGGTCCGCCGCGTACGGCTCCAGCCGCTCCCGCACGTGGCATGGCAGTATGACCGTCCCGCTGCTGCCCCCGTACCTTATCAGCCTCTTCATCACCAGCCGGTTGTATATGTCCCGTATGGTGGCGGTGCGGTATGTGTATGGGGCGAAGGCTCCCGGGTCCCGCACGGCAAAGGCGCCCCTTTCCGGGCGTTTCAGCGCCGGCTCGCCGTCCCACGCGCCGACCTGCGCGTATATGCAGGCCAGCGCCGCCAGCTCGGGGACGGAGACCCCCATGTGTAGCGCCACGCAGTGCCACCGGCCCGCCGCAGTCAGGCGCGTACCGGGCGTTCCCCGGATCAGCCCCATCCGCCTGGCCCTCCGCGCCGCCCTCTCCAGGGTGTCGGGCCGGACGGAGCGGGTGCGTCCCCCGCCGGGCCAAAACATATCCAGCAGCAGGCCGGAGACGGCCGTGCCGGGCCGCACGCTGGCGAACCTCACCGGCCGGCCAGCCTCCAGGCCGACAGCAGGTTCCGCAGCCCCGGCTCGGAGACGCCGGCGGCGCTGGCCACCTCGCGGTTGGTGGGTGTATGGTGGTCCCCTCCGGCCAGCACCACCACCGCCGCGGCCACGCACTGGGGCTTCTTCCCGTCGGTTAGCCGGGCCGCCCTCATCCCGTCCAGTATGGATATGGCCTCCCTGGCCACGCGCACGGGCAGGTCCAGGTCGGCGCACAGCCGGGAGACCAGCGCCTCGGTGTAGTGGACGGGGGCGGATATGGACGCGTACTGCAGCTCGCGGTACACCCTCATTATGCGGCGCGTCCTGTCCGCGGTGCCGGGGATCTCGCCCCACCTCAGGACGCGTCCGCGCGTGCGGCAGGCCAGCATCAGTATGGCCGCCGACACCGCCGTCGCGTCCCGTCCCGTGGCGTGGCCGGAGGCCGCCAGCCTGCGGCACATGGCATACGCCTCCTCGGCCACCGCCTCGCCGGCGCCCACCGACTCCAGCATGCGGCGCAATGTATCCAGAAGGCGGCCAAGGCGCGCGGCGCGCCTGCCCCTCCGGGCGGCCATCGAGGGGGCGCCCGCTTCCCCCGGCAGGATGGTTCCCACCCCGTAGTCCTCGCGCCCCGCATCCAGGGAGCCGGCGTCCCGCGCCTCGACCAGCCTGGACTCCATCACCGTGCCGCACCGCCCGCAGATGCTCTCACCCGCGTGGGGGTCGAGCACCGGGTAGGGCCGGGGGCACATGCAGCGGGCCGTCAAGACTCCCTCCTGTACTTGGACGGCCTCACTAGCCGGGCGGGCTCGTGACGCGTGGCCAGATCATATGCAGTACTTTCTTTTGATTTCACGGTACGGTGCAATACAGTATAGATTATAAAGTTTGCGAATCTAGTGGGCTGTCAAAAAGACGATACATGATCACGTCTGTCAAAAAACGATACACGGAGTGGAAACGTGGATCTCCGTATGATCATGCTGCGCGGAGTGGAAACGTGGATTGGAGTGGAAATGTAGGTCAACCGATCACTATGCATCGTTTTTTGACAGCTAGACGCCCTGTATCATTTTTTTAACAGTCCCCATACCGCATTAGACATTAATACTTGTGGCGGCCACACATATCCATGCATATGCGGCCAAATTTGGTGGAGGGTGGAAGGCGCACGGTTGCCGATGTCTGGGACGAGGAGTATCGCGGTGGAAGGTACGCCGGCGAGCGTCCGTTGGGGTTCGTGAGAGAGATTGTTGCCGAGTTGGACGAGAATCCGGACATCCGCCGCTCCCTCGGCCTGTACGCCGGGTGCGGTAACGGACGCAACTATCTGGAGCTTGCAAGGGCCGGCTTGGACATCATTGGCCTGGACGTGTCCGCCGCCGGACTCGCCCAGATAGCGGAGAGGGAGCTGGCGTTGGCCCCAAAATTGGTGTGATGACTTTCTGAACCATACCGGGAAGTACGGCTACATCGTCGCGATACAGTCATTCCAGCACGGCGATGCGGTGAGGACGAGCGAATACTTCCGCAAGGCCGGTGGTATGCTGGCAGACGGCGGACTGCTCTTCGTGCGGGTCAATGCCGCGGACACAGATATCGGCCGTGCCCATCGCGTGGTGGAGAGTTCGGGCGGCGGCTTTACGGTCCTGTATGAGGACGGGCCGAAGAGCGGACTCCACATCCGCTTCTTCTCGCGGGATGGGTTGAAGGCCGCCGTGGTGGGCTCCGGCATGCGTAGTAATGGCCATAAAGAATGCAAAAACTCGTGACAGACCGAAAGACATAGATCGTCCTTCCTCCCCCAAACCCCCGTGCCAAAGGCGGTTCTGGTAAGGAGGGGGGAGGAGTACCTGCCCGGCGTGCCACTGTCCGT
>JAGWAW010000061.1 GCA_021296165.1 Nitrosopumilaceae archaeon
TGTTGGAGTGATCCCAGTTATTGTACTGCATCAGACGCTAATTTTGGCCCCCCGGCATACACATTTTCGTTTACTGGATCACCACCTGCTCCAACTGCGGCATGTTTACCAAACCGCACATAATGTGGTTTATCATGGCGTATTTATGGCGCGGATTCCTGTATCTGTCTCCCGTCCTGAATATCTTTATCCGGCGTATGGGGTACTTGATATAGATTCAGATATTGGAACACATCTTGCTGCATTCTTTTTTTTCGCCGGTGGGACGTTTGCCGAGTTTCCGCTTTAGGCGTACGTGCGCATGCGATTCGCGTACGCCGACGCAGGTACTGTCCAGCATTTTTGCGGTATCTGTTGATATCTCTTTTCTTCGTGTTTGGTGTGATATGGGGTAGATTGTCAGGCATGGTGAGATGATCCTCCTTGAGGTGTATAAAACCATGCTTGCTGCCCTCGACTGGATTGAATTTGTGGATTATCAGGATGTCTGCGGCCACTGCGTATTGGGTCTTTATGACGTGCCGCCTGGCCCTGCCTGGGTATCTTTTTGGATTTGTATAGTCATTGGGTTGGCATATTTGTTGCCCCGGTGTATCTGTCAGAATGGCCAGGCCGGGGATTTGCTTTTTGAGGTCCTCAACTGTCTTGGCCGTGCCCGCCATATCATACACCTTTTCAGGCAGAGGAATGCAGTTTTCCAGGCCGGTTCAAGATCCGTTATGTCTCTTGATACGGTTGTCCGGCCCGCGCCAAACAACAATAAAACAACGCACCGGACGGTATGCGTACTGTAGTGGAACGGGAGCATAGGTATGGTCTTTCAGGATCAAGGAGAATTTACATCCTGCCCCTGCACCGCGCTCGCTGGGGCGTTTGGAGGGTACGGCTGTCTTGCATTTCGCATATTCTTTGGAGACAGCATCATGCAGCGAAGGCTGCGGGGGGTGGTGCCGCAGATGGTCTTGAAGGGGCTTGCGCTACATAACTTCATGCAGGTTGGCATGTTGTGAATGAATATTAAGGATCTTCATCAGCTTGTTCTGTACGCCCATGATGGCCAATCCGCCGCCGGCTAAGATGGCTTTGCGCACAGGATCTGCGTCCATGACTTGGCGTTGCAGGCTGAGCCTAATTGCGAGCATATCTGTAATGTGAGCGAGTACATCCTCGGGTCCGCCCCCCAGACTGGCATGAGCCAACGCATCATGGCCGTATCCTGAGCGTAAAAACCAAGTGGATCTGAGAGTGTACTGTGAACGATCGCTATTGGTTTATACCACCGTTTGTTTTGGCATAACGTATGGCCACTACAGATGATGACGAGAACTTTGCGGTCTGTATCGAGTGCGGGCACCTCATAGAGAAGTGTGAGTGCGTGTGCCCGTACTGCGGTGAACGCGACAAGTGCGAGTGCGCCCTGTTTGATTCCGCCACTGGAGGGGGCTGAGATGGTTGACTTCACCTGGCTCATAGGCGGCCCCCAAGGGAGTGGCGTTGAGACTGCCTCGACCATATTTTCTGGAGTGTGTGCCAAGGCCGGATACCAGATATTTGGAAAGCGGGAGTTCCATTCCAACATAAAGGGAGAGCACAGCTACTTTGAGGTCCGCGTGTCGGACAGGATGGTACGTTCCAACTCGTCGACAGTAGACCTGATGGTATCGTATGACGCCGAGACTATATTTCGCCATTACTCCACCGTGGCCCCGGGTGGCTCCATCATATATGATCTGGATATGAGGGACACAGAAACCGTTGATGTGGCCACCATGGATCCGTACTTTAAGGAGCGACTGCATGCGGAGATACGGCGACTGGGCGTCCCACCCACCGTCCGCGGCGTACTGGATGCGGCTGCCCGCAGCGGCGTACGGACGTACCCGGTATCCTTCAAGGATCTGCTCGCCGACCTGGCCGAGCAGCATGGCAACCCGCGACTAAAGCTCATGAAGCGCATGTACAACGTATTGGGAGTGTCGCTCTCCGCTGGGCTGGCAGGGCTGCCACGAGATCTGCTACTGAGATTGATCCAGGACGTATTCCACAAGAAGGCAATGGTGAAGAAGCTGAATGCCGACGCGGCTGCCCACGCGTACGACGCGGGCGCCGACTTGGGGGATATTGCCCACGTCTTGGCAGGTGCCGAGAAGCGCCCGGGCACGGCCCTAGTACAGGGTCACCAAGGCACAGCCATAGGAAAGATGGTGGCCGGCTGCCGCTTCCAGTCATACTATCCGATCACACCGGCCTCCGACGAGAGCGTATATCTTGAATCCAACGAGATACTGGACGTCAAGCACGCCCGGCCCGGCTCCATATCGGTGGTACAGACAGAGGATGAGATATCGGCCATAGGGATGATGATCGGCGCCGCCCTGACCGGGGTGCGTTCGTCCACATCCACGTCGGGGCCTGGATTCTCGCTCATGGCCGAGGCTCTGGGGTGGGCGGGAATAAACGAGGTACCCGTCGTCATCACGCTTTATCAGAGGAGCGGCCCCTCTACAGGCCTGCCCACTCGCCATGGCCAGGACGATCTGCTCTTTGCTGTGTTTGGCGGGCACGGCGAGTTCCCCCGCATCGTGTACGCCTCAGGTGACATTGAGGAGTCGTTCTACGACACGTGCCTCTGCTTCAACTACTCGGACGTCTACCAGCTACCCGTGATCCACATGATGGACAAGTTCCTCTCCAGCACGACCACCACATGTCCGGTCTTTGATCCCTCTCGCGTCACGATCGACCGCGGCCGACTCTTGGACAGCATAGATGGCGAGTATCGACGGTTCCAACTGGGCGGCGACGGCATATCGCCGCGCTCATACTTGGGGCTCAAGAACGGTATATTCTGGAACACGGGCGATGAGTCCGACGAGACCGGCCATATCACCGAGGACCCGGTGGTGAGGCGCCAAATGATGGACAAGCGGCTCTCCAGAATGGATATCGTACTGGAGCGCGTCCCCGAGGAAGAACAGGCCGTCTGCCACCGCGCCGGGGAGTACACCATAGTATCGTGGGGATCCACCAAGGGGCCTATACTGGACGCCCTAGAGATGCTGGAGTCGGAGGGAGTGTCGGTGGGGTTCATACAGGTAAAGATGCTCCACCCGTTCCCCGCCAAACTCGTAGAGCGCCTTCTGGGGGGCGCCCGGGTCATAATAGACGTGGAGTCGAACCAGACCGGCCAGATGGGGAATCTCTTTTCCCAGAATATATTCCGGCGCATAGACCACTACATATTGAAGTATACGGGAAGAGGGATGACCTGTGACGAGTTATACGATGCCATGTCGGATATAATAAGGGGCGGGGCTCCCTACAGGACGGTGCTAATGCATGGCTCTTAGGGTTGCCGACTACAAGACAGACGTACACAACGATTGGTGTCCTGGCTGTGGCGACTTTGGAATAGTGAACGCCATACAGATGGCGCTGGCCGAGATGGGCGTAGAGCGGGATAGGACCGCGATATTCTCCGGCGTGGGCTGCTCTGGCAAGACCTCCCATTTTATCAACACGTACGGCATACATACGCTGCATGGCCGTGTCATGACCTTTGCGCAGGGCGCCAAGGTGGCCAACCCTGACCTGACGGTGGTAGCCATCGGAGGCGACGGGGATGGTCTGGGTATAGGCGCCGGACACTTCGTGGCGGCCGGGCGGCGCGACATAGACATGACGTACATAATATTCGACAACGGTGTGTACGGCCTGACCAAGGGACAGGCCTCGCCCACCCTGAAGCTCGGAGAGCAGCCAAAGTCCCTACCCAAGCCAAACCTGAACTATAGCGTCAACCCCATAGGCTTGGCCATAACGTCGGGGTACACGTTCGTGGCCCGGGGGTACTCGTACGACATACGACACCTCAAGGACATGATCATGCAGGCAGTGCGCCATAAGGGTACCTCGTTTCTGGATGTGCTCCAGCCCTGCCCCACCTACAACGACATTAATACCCGGGACTGGTACGCGGGCCTCGACATGAAGGATGTGGCCGAGCGTCACTCCAGAATATACAAGCTGGAGGATACCGGCTATGATCCGGCGGTGCACTACGCCGACAGGGGGGACTTGGACGAAAAGATATCCCAGGCACTCATCCGCTCACTGGACTGGGGTGACAAGATCCCTATAGGCGTATTCTACAAGAACGAGCACATAACCTCGTTTGAGACGCGTATGCAGGAACACATACCTAACTATACCGAGAACCCCCCTGCCCACCAGCGTATCTCCGAGGAGGAAAGGCCCATCACCGACGTCTCCGGACTGCTGGGCTCTCTTCTGGTGTAGCGGGGACTTTGCGCCCGGCATCAGCCCGCGTCTGCCCGCCGCAGAACGGGCATTGGGCGCTTTGGACCCGCCAAGGCTGCGCCGCAGCAGGGCCGCATCAGCCATGGCACATACAGGAATACCCCGCTGCCGTAATGACATGTCCGGGGCATGACCGCAGGGTGATGCGCCAACTGGCCCGGCCTGCCTCCCATATGTGCGCCCGCTGCCGGAATGTGGGCCGTACGAGTGCCCTAGACACATGCCGATGCGCGGGGGGTGCCCGGGCGGCCACGCCTGGCCTACGCGCCGGCCTGATCGGCCGCATGCGGCTTGGTCGAAGGGTATGGCAGGGCCTAACCCCCGCCGGCTTGGTACCTTTGGCTGCTGTTCGGGCTGGGTTCGGTCCGGCGCGGTCCGCAGCAGTATTACGCGTCGGCGGGCTGCGGTGGGAAAATCAATTTAATGGTGTGGCGCGGGCAGCATACAGTGGACCGTGAGGACTATCTCAAGGCCGGCCGGGTCGCCGGTGAGGTGCGCGAGATGGTGCGCCGCCGCGACTGGATCGGCAGGACGGTATACGAGGTATGCGAGTGGGTGGAGGCTGAGATAAGGTCCCGGGGGGCCGGATGCGCCTTTCCGGTCAATACCAGCATAAACGAGGTGGCGGCTCACTATACAGCCGAGCCTGACGATGCCCGCACCATAGACTCTGGCGACTTGGTGAAGGTGGACTTGGGGGCTCACGTAAACGGCTACATCGCTGATACGGCCGTCACCGTCTCGTATGATGACCGGCACGATGCGCTGGTCTCCGCCGCTGAGGATGCCTTGGACAGGGCCATGAGGATGTGCCGGGTGGGCACCAAGGCCAGCCAGATAGGCAAGGCCATAGAGGGCGTGATAAAGGGAGCCGGATTCAGGCCTATAGCCAACCTCAGCGGCCATTCCTTGGACAGGTATACAATCCATGCAGGAAAGACCATACCGAACATATGGTCGTTCGGGGGGTTCTCCCTGTCGGGGCAGTCGGCGTATGCGTGCGAGCCGTTCTGCACCTACAAGGACGGCGGGGGATTTGTCAGGAACGGCGCGGTCAAGAACATATTCGCCCTGAACAGCCGGAAGAGGACCAAGGATGAGCGGGCAGATCGTATGGCCGACTACATCTGGGATACCTTCAACTCCCTACCGTTCGCCTTGCGCTGGCTCACCGGCGAGTTCGGAGATGCCGCACACGGACTGCTGGATCATCTTGTCAGCAAGAAGGTGGTCAAGGCGTACCCCGTACTGGTGGAGACCCACGGCAAGGTGGTGGCGCAGGCCGAGCACACCTTCATACCCGGAGAGAATGGTCCTGTCATAACAACCGCGTGGAATGGTGGCTAGGGCTCCCCGCGTCGGGGACTGCCTTATCCCTCGCGCTCTTCGCCGAATATGCCGCACACCGCGGCGGCGCGGCCGCACCGGGGGCAATCTAGTACCATGCAAACATGGTCGCCGTCAGCGTGCGGCCTTTTGGAGTCCAGCCCGCAGTGCTTGCACCGAATTACTGTGTGGGGCACCACAACCCTTGACTTCCTGAACATCATTGCCCTACGCCACCGGTGTTTCCCACTCCTATGACCACCACGGCACGTCCCTTGACGGTATCTTCGCGTATTATGTCTGATACCATGGTGGTGGCCTCCTCGACGGCGCCATATATGGGGGCCGTCATGAGCGTTATGGATTCCTTTATCGATTGTTTTACGATTACGCTGTACACGGGAATATCGTACTTGGATGCCACCTCCTCTATCTGGAACCTCTCGGTACCCGTACCGCCTATGGCCGCACCGAACCCGCGCGAGACGGAGCCTGACTCCTCCCCTTCCATCTTCAGCGCCGCGTCCACCATTATGATGGCCGCCGGCCTCCCCTCCCTTATGATGCTGTGCAGGGCCTCGTCGGGCCTGCCCACCACCGGAGCGGGCCCGTCGGCCTTTACCAAAATGACGCGCCGGCCGTGCATCTCCGTCCGGGCGCACACAGTCTGGTGCGCTATGGTCTCCTTGGGCAGGTCCCGCATCATGTTGGCCAGCACGGTGGGGCCAACCGCGTCACCCACAGGCTGGCATTTGCTAAAGGCGCCCATGGCATCCATCATGGCCTCTGCCTCCTCCATCACGAACGGCAGCATCATCTGAAGCGGCAGTATGAGCGGGTAGTTGTTCTGCTTCTTGGCTGTCAGATACATGTGGTTCACCACTCGGTGCACCAGCCGGAGTGAGGCGGTCACCTCCAGCAGGGTCTGTACGGTGGCCGTCTGGACCCCGTCGCTTCTTCCCAGCATGGCCTCCACTTGGGTCTTGGTCAGCGCCTCCCTGCTCCGTACTACATGCCGCACCTTGGCCACCACCCCGGCGGGGTCCATGTCCACCGGTGGTATGGTGAAGTAGTCGGCCATAACTCGGATGCGCCTCTCAGATTCGGGGTCTGACACCTCTAGCTCCCGCACGTACGACAGTGTCTTCTCCATGGAGGCGGTCCCGTACTCGTTCAGCTTCTTGATGTTCTTCTTGATCTCGCCGGAGGATACCAGCAGCTGGATTCGCTGGCCGTAAAATACAAAGAGTATGACCGGCAGTATCCACACTAACATCATGAGTGGACTGGTATCGTCCCCCAAGGAGAAGAGTCCTTCTACGTCGGACCAGTTCATAGCACTGTCCTAGCTGTACAGCATAAGGTCCTTCTCTTCTAGCATGGCGTGCAGGTTGTTCACGGACCTGAACACGTCCGGCTCCTTCTTGGCGCCTGTGCAGACCAGTTTGCCGGAGGAGAACAGCAGTATGACCGTCTTTGGATCCAGCATGCGGTGTATCAGGCCGGGGAACTGTTCGGGCTCATACATGCTTCTGGGCAGGGTGCGGGCTGCCTGTTCCAAATGTATGCGGCCGCCCAGATTTATGGATGCCACTATGTTCTGTATCTCCACTATGGCATCACGCTCCACCTTTATGCCGCCTGCTCTCAACCGATCCACAACGGTCTTTACTGCCAAGCGGGCCATCTTCTCGGACTTTGAGCCGGTGCAGACCATCTTGCCGGACGTGAATATCAGCGTGGCGGTCTTGGGGGTGGTCAGCCGAAACACCAGCCCGGGGAACTGGTCGGGGTGGTACTCCACGTTTGGGAATGTCCGGGTGATCTCGTTTAGATCCATCTTCTGCTCTACCGAGGCGGAGGCCACCACATTCTCCACGCTCACAACGGGCCTTGTCTTTGGCATGCCCCTATCTTTATAAATCGCTATATAAATACTGACAGATTCGGCACTTCTTTTGCAAAATTGGGACCATGCCACACGGTATGGATTGCCCCGCCCGGACGATATATCTCGTACACACTCAACCCCCTCACAACCCGCCTAATCTGGGTGCTCGACAATAGTCAGGATCATATATGCGTGCCGATCCCAACCACGTATTGAGTGAGGCCGAAGCACGCAAGGCGGCATACGGAAGGCAGGTACTCCTGCTGAGGGAAGACCTGCAAAAGGCTCAT
>JAGWAW010000062.1 GCA_021296165.1 Nitrosopumilaceae archaeon
GGGGTGGCCCGCGTCATAGCCGAGAAGAACGGCTCTCATTTGGCGGCGTTTCTGGAGGATTTTACGCGGAGCCATACCACCGCGGTACGCATCCTGGGGCACTCGCTGGGCTCGGAGGTGATAGTCTCCGCCGTCCGCCACCTGAGCAAAGGCGGCCATGCCCCACCGATAAGATCGGTACATCTCTTTGCCGCCTCGGCCACCAGAGAGGAGATGGCCTCGGCGCGGCGCATGCTGGATGGGGCCGTATCTGATGCCATAAAGAACTATTACTATGAGGGCGACGAGGAGCTGGCCCGGGGCCACGACTCGGGACTGAATCCATACCCGGCGGGCCTGTGCGGGATGGGCTTTGATGATGACAAGTTCCAGAATATACCAGTTTGCCCTGAGAACCACCGGTTTGCCAGCTATGCGGAAGTTCTGGAGTCGTTCCCCTAGCGCTGTCCCACATTCTGGAGTGGACTGGGGTGGGCCGTTGTATCTTGGAGCGGACACGGTGTGGGTGTGCTGGCTGCGCCATACTGTGAAAGATAAAAAATTACTACAGTGCGCCCTTGATGCGGCGCGCCTTTGTTGATGCTCCGCAGATGAGAATTATATCGCTGGATTATATGCCAGGCGCAAGAGGCGGCTCCAAAAAACCAGAAGGCGAGAGACTGCCTTTGGAGGGCCCGGCATGCCGGGCAACATGCGTGCCTGGCCGCATTTTTGGTCGTTCATATTACCAATGCCGACAGTAATTGGGCGGGCAAAGTATGCAGACCAGCGCGGTTGAGAACGCCTCCATGATTCGGAATGTGGGCGATTCGCTTTTGCAATGATTAATAGGATGGGACAGGTCGGCTTTTGTCTGAAATGGGGCTTGACATCTTTGAAGGGCGACTGATACTGTGTATGATATCTGTGGTGCTGGCGGCCGTGTGGGCCGCCCCCGCCGCGGGCCTTGAGGAGGCCGGCGCGGCCGGTGGTATCGCGCCGCCGTCCGCCCTAGGGGTGGTGACCGCCGGGGCCTTGGCGGACGCAACATACGTGGGTAGCGATACAACACCCACGATATCGGTGACGGTGACAGAGGCGGGCGGTACGGTGGTACTGTACTCTGATTCCGCATGCTCTGTACCAATTAGCGCCCCGGTGGCTGTTGGTGCCGGCAGCCTGTACGTGGTGGATGTGGAGGTTGGCCCAGACTTGGCGGTGGGCCTGCATACTATACACGCCCGGCATACTGTGTCACAGCAGTCGTCGGAATGCTCCTCGGAGACTGCCATGTATCGGGTGATTCCTCCCATGACAGCCACCTACCGCGTCACGTTTGCGGGCGCGTTCACCACTGACGCACTGGCTCCGGGCGTGGGCGTGCCGGGCGGCGCGCACTTTACCACGCTGATAGGCGCGGTACACAACAGTGGCGTGAGTTTCTGGGAGCGCGGCGGCATGGCCAGCGAGGGCACCGAGGTCATGGCCGAGACGGGCCGCATCGGAGTTCTGCGGTCTGAGATTGTTGAGTCCCGCCCGGACGCTCGGGATACGATAGAGCGGACGCTTGCTTCGGGCGGCACGCCCNNGTGTCCGGTGAGTACGCTTCGGTGACGCTGGCGTCAATGGTGGCCCCCAGTCCGGACTGGTTTGTGGGCGTGTCGGGACTGCCGTTGCTCGGCGCCGATGGCATGTGGGCGCACCATGAGGAGGTGGATCTATTCCCGTATGACGCGGGAACCGAGGACGGCAGCGGGTTCTCCCTCAACAACGGCGCCACCATTCCGCACCAAACCATAACGAGCATACGCGACACCGGCAAGTTCTTTGGCGACCCCCTCGCCATTTTACAGTTCGAGCGCGTCGCGTTGGCCAGCAACCTTGCGCAGGAGAGTGGCCCGGGAGCACTCTTCTTGGGCCACAACCCGGACGTGGCGGCGCAGGGATTCCGCACCGGCCCAAACCCCGGCGGCTACACACTGCACAGCGTGACCGCGTCGTTCGGCGACAAGGCCGGCTCGCCGGGAGATCTTCGGGTGCGCATATACGCCGATGATACCGGCTCGCTTGGCATGCCAGTGGGCGCGCTCAACGGCAGCAACCCCGATGCCGCAGGGCTGTATACCTTTACTGCCGGCGGCGGCATTCCCCTCGACGCCGATGCAGACTACTATGTGGTGTTTGACGTGGCAGACTACATGTCGGGAAGCGCGTACCGGCTTTTGTTCACCGGTAGCGATGCCGAGGATTCCGGGGCCGCGCCCGGATGGTCCATTGCCGATACGCTGCTGGGACACGTACACGACACCAACCGGGACAACTCTTGGAAGATCAGCATCCAGGGCGAGGCGGCGACCCCGTCCCAGTAGGCGTTTGGGGACTTGGAATGGGGCAGTGTGGTGACGACACACACGCTTCAAAAGCCGACTGGGCCGTGTGATGAAAAACCATTTCTGCGAATGTTTTTTGAGCGCCGTTCTGGCCAAAATGATGTCGAATGCGCGCCGCAGTATTTTCTGTACCATGATTGACACGGGAATTATTAATGCCCCTTTTTTTCTTCAAAAAGACCACACAAGCGATCCAATATGCTACGACGTGCCAAACAAGATCTAATAAACTGCATAAAATGTAAAAATCCAGATCGGAATGTTCAATGTTACGCCCGTGAACCGTGAAACCGACCACATGTATCATGTTGCGACGCAGCGGGGCTGCACCAGAATGAAAATTTCCACGAACGGGCGCAGTGAATGCCATTGAGGTCAGGCATTTTGACAGTAAAAACACGGCAACCATTAGAATGCCAAAGTCTGATATTCTAGCGAACATGTTTTTAGATCAATGCTAGACGGAAATTGTCGAGTAACTACCCGATAACGTTTCAGGTTGCCGTCCGGTCCATCGTCCTGATGGATTTGAGCTCCAAGTTTTGGACTGTGTGTAGGATGGTCACCCTCAGATCAGCAGCAGACTCAAACTCCGGCGAAAGCGCAGCCATTCTATATTCTTGAGTGTCCATGTTGGGTTCGGCTCCGGCGCGTACGAAGACGAGAATATTTGCCTGATATTCCCGTTGGCGTAGGCCGTGCAGTCCGTAATCTGACCCGGCTTGCGATGTGGAGTGCCGTCTGGGACATGCACGAACATGCGGCTCCTGAGGGGCGCCGCCAGAGAAAGTCCGTTGGCATGCTCTCGTTGCCGGCCTCGGCGTCCTAACATACCATTCACACTTTCTCGGTATTCCGAACATCCTGTGGATTCGGTCTGGAAGACTATCGTGGCAGTCTTGTTTCCATTTACCGGGAACCGCCCAAGCCAACCACAGCGGACAGGCGATGTGGCGTCTCATCCTAACTGGGTACGACCGCGTCCGGCCAGCCTGCCAGCAACAACCGTATTCCTCCGTGCCTCTCCTGTTCAGCCCGTGGCGGACCAGTATGGAAATGCCGTGGTTTTTTGTAGGGCGCATGATCCTCCACTGCATCTGGGCAGTGCGCGGGCTGCGCTGCCCAAAACTCCGACCGGATCAGCCTCAGGACTGCCCCACTCGCCGGTATCTGGCTTGAAATCTGCCCGGAACCCGCTTGGAATCGACACCCTCGCGGGCCGGCAGTCCCGAGAACCGTCGAGGATCCAGCTGCTCAGCCTCCCAGCAGCGTCCCGCAGTCTGGCGCCTTTCTGGGGTGATCGTCAGAACTGCACCTGATCTCCCGTCTCGACCATCCAAGACGGCCGTCCTTGGCCTGCGCGTCTGGCTTGGCACCTGCGCGATCGCCGCACCCCTCCGTTCCAGACTGTATTTGCCCACGCCTGCCTCGGGTCGCCGGGGTATCCCGGTCCACGCATGAATCCCATCTGTTCTGGGCGCCGTTGTCGTGCCGCCCCCCGCAAAAAAGAATGCTTTAATTTCCCTGCGGCCGGACGATCTTCGTGCCGGGGTAGCTCAGCCTGGTTAGAGTGCCAGTTTGGCGTACGGGGCCCGACCTTCCAAAGGCAAGACTCATAATCTGGAGGTCGCGGGTTCGAAACCCGCCCCCGGCATTACTTCCTCTCCCCTACCACCAGGTCCACCATGTACCGTACGGTGGTCCGGGGGGAGATCCGTATCTCCCAGGGTATGAACGAGGGCTTCTGGGTCCCCGCCACTATGTCAAAGCCCATACCACGAAGGAACCCGCGGACGGCCGTGCCGTCCATGGGTCCGGACACGGTGCGGTCCCCCCGGGGGTAGTCGTAGGGATCCGCCACCACCACGCGCCGCACCGCCCGGGAGGCCATGGCTCCGAGCAGCGTACGCGGCTCCACTATCTCCAGCATATTCAGCGACACTACCACATCGAACATGCCGCACGAGAGCGAGGCTGAGTCCGCCGCCACATACCGTATGCCGTGGCCCTGCCGCGCGGCCATCCTAAGCGCAGGGAACGAGGAGTCCACGCCGGTCACCTCTGCGCCCTCATCCCTCAGAAGGCGCGAGAATGCCCCAACCGAGCACCCGTGCTCCAGCACCGTATGTCCCGAGACCGGGGGCGCCACATCCAGGATGTGCCGGTACATTCGGGCATCGGCGCCGGACTGGTATATGGCGGCCCACCGCCGCTCTGCGGCCCCCCGGGAGTCGCACCCCGCATCTGCGGGCATGGCGGCGGCCACCATCTCCCGGGCGTCCCCGCCGCACGACCGCATCATCTGTACCCCCACCGAGTGCCTCTCTGCCAGGTATTTGTGCAGGTCGCCAAACAGCACCGGAATCCCCGAGGCCACCGGATACGAGGCGCCGCATGCCGCACACCGCTCCATATGCCCCCGCCGCACAATCTCGGCAGAACATGCGGTGCACGCTATCATACCGGCGGGGCACGCCATTCCGGTGGCAGAGGGGGCGGCATAGTAATAAATTGGCAGGGGAGGGACCCGGCCCAGTTGTCCGAGTTCGACGAGTTTGCCGAGGCGCTCTTCGCCCAGCTGGACGTGGAGCTGAGCGAGGAGAAGGAGATAGCCAGGCTCGCCGAGGAGGCGCCGCACAGCGGTGCGTTCGACGACATCGAGGGCGTGTGCGACCGCCTGCAGCCGGAGATGGCCGGCCGGGCGGCCGATCTGCTGGGGCTCCGGCAGAACCCCGACGTCCGCATCGAGTATCCGGAGCTGAATGATCTCAAGCTGATAAAGGGCAGAAAGGTCTTCTGCCCGCCCGAATCACGCGGTTTTGTGGAGGATCTGTTCGGGGCCGTGGCGGCCGAGGACAGGAGCGGCGTCATAGGTTCCATGCGGGCGGATACGGCCAAGTACCTGGTCTATTCCACATACGCCATACAGTACATATCCAAGATAACCACCACATACGGCGACTACCTGGACGGGACCATATTCGTCAACAGGTTCATCCTTTCCAGATACCCGGACATAATCCTGCACAAGATGGGAGGGGGTTCGGTAGGGCAGGTCAAGTCCGGCTATATGGGCGCCGCCAAGATGACCATACTGGAGGAGAGCGTCCACTCCATGCAGGAGCCGCTCCAGCAGGCCAACCGGCTGGCCGCCGCCGAGGTCAACGCCATAAACGAGAGGCTGGCCGGCATCGTGCTGGACATGGATGAGGGAAGCGTCAAGGAACTCTCCGATTACCTACAGCTGCAGGCGGTTCCCGACGACTTTCCATTCGCCAGGACGGCCAACCTGTTCTTCTTCCTGAACCCGGATCACTTTCTGACCGGCCAGATAGGACCCGACGTCATGACGTACACACACGTGGAGGTGGATCCGGCCATAGAGAAGCACCTGCCCGATCTCTCCGACATATACATGGAGTGGCTCTCCCCCATACAGCGCCACCACGCTGCATTCTCGGTCATGGAGGGGATGGCCGGGTACGCCGTGCATCATATCCTTGGTGAGGATCCCGACTTTGAGCAGTACTCTGCAACCTTCTCGGGATCCGGAGCCGGCTCGTACCAAACCCGCAAGGACATGGGACGGGACTTTGTCGAGCATGCGGGCGGGGAGATGGGTGCCGGGGCGTTCCGCACCATGATAGAGTCGCCCCCGACGACCATCGAGCTGAAGGACCCCCGGAGGTATGTCCGACGGCTCGCCTCCGTTTGATGCCTGGGTAGCCGAATGGACGGCGTACGCGGCCTATCCCCCCCATATCTCTGGCGCAAAAATACCTCAAGGTGTACCAGGTACTGTAGGGGTCCGGTCTGGACATTGCCTCGCAGACGGCAGCCATACGCGAGCCGGCGATGCTGGGCGGGCGGCGTCCCATGTGTGCGGGAGTGGGCCCGGACGTGTCCGGTAATGCCGCCGGTACCGGGGTGTATGCTCCGGCACATACTGCTGGACGTGGTCGAGAGGGGATACGGATACCCGCTGAACCGCGGTATGCCGCAAGGCCTTGGGCTACGCGGGATATGCATCCACAATAACTGCCTCGCCGGAGCGCCCGCGCCTGGGGGTGGACCGCCGAGCTTCGGACATGGCGGGCAACCGCCCCGTCGGGTCGGGCCCCGCTGCCCGAACCGCACATACTGGCGCACCTGCTAAGGGGCGCATACATGCGGATGCCCGACCACCAAAGGGCACTACATAGCCATGACTCGGGGAGTGGGCGTGATCCCCCCGTACCATAACACCGGGCCATGGGCATACTGCACTATCGGGGAGATGAGCAGGCCGCCTGGTGGCTGAAAAAGTACCTTGTGGACAACCTAGATGGCCACGACATTGGGCAGGTTGCGGACCTGATCGCATTGCTGGGGCGGCGCTAGAAGTTGCCGTCCTTGATCTTTTTGATCTCCAGCTTGGCCAGCTTGTTCTTGTGAAACTCGTTTATGACATCCATCTCCTTCCGGAGGACAGCCACGTCATCCTCCAGCTTGGCCACCCGGTCGTATATGGTATCTTCACTCATGCCCCCATGCGGGGATGGCGCATTTAAAAAGATATTGTCGATCCGAATGGCATACTGCCGATCCATACCGGTCCGGCGAATACGCCCCGCCGGAAGGGGTGCCGGTGTGCGTCTGGAGATCTGGAGAGGTGGGCTCGGGCAGGGCGCGTGGCGGCGCCGCGACTCCGGTCATATCTTCAGGCCGGCGGGCGGCGCATGGCGGCCAATACGGCGTGGCAGGACGCGGCCAGATGCCGCTGGGGTATGGCGGCGCCGTATGATGTCAGGGCCGCGCGGACTTGGCGGGCCGGCCCCTGCCACACTTAAATTGACACGCCGCCACTCCAACGCAGATGGCGGGGGCCCGGCTAAAGTGCATCCACCCGGACTGCAGCCTGGAATATTCGGTGGACAGCGTGGCGTTCCGGTGCGAGAAGGGCCACCCCACCGACGTCATATATGACAGGGCTCCGAGCACCGGCCTGAAGGAGACCTTCTACGCGCGCCAGAACCACCGGGGAAACATCTTCAACGTGAGCGGCGTGTGGCGCTTTCGGGATCTCTTCAACTTTTGCCAGGTGGACACCGAGGATATAGACGCGTGCGCCATACGCTTTGTGTCTCTGGACGGCTCCGAGGGCAGGCAGACGGGGCCGTACCACATGAAGCAGGCCTCGGAGTTTGCCGGGATGGACGAGGGGTGCATGTGGCTGCAGACCGAAGGGTACAACCCCAGCGGCTCCTTCAAGGACAACGGGATGGCGACGGCGGTCACCCACGCCAGGATGGTGGGCGCCAAAAGGATAGTCTGCGCCTCCACCGGGAATACGTCCGCGTCGGCGGGCATGTTCGCCGCCAACGAGGGGATGGACTGCGACGTGTACATACCCGCCGGCCAGATAGCCCCCGGCAAGCTCAGCCAGGCGTACCAGTTCGGGGCGCAGATAGTGGAGGTGGACGGCAACTTTGATGACGCCCTCTCCCAGTCCCTGCATGACGCCCAGACCGGCGGAGGGTACACCGTAAACTCGGTGAACCCCTTCCGCATAGAGGGCCAAAAGACCATACCCTACAGGGCCCTGGAGTATCTGGAGTGGGAGGCTCCTGACTGGATCGTCTACCCGGGCGGCGCCCTGGGAAACACGTCCAGCTGCGGAAAGGCCCTGATGGAGCTGTACGAGTGGGGGTGGATCAAGAAGGTTCCCCGGATAGCGGTCATCAACGCCGAGGGCGCCTCCACGCTCTCGGACATGTACAACGGCAGGTACGGCGCCCCGCTGCGGTGGAACGGGGGCAGGGTCGACACCGGCATAATAGACGAATACTATGGCAGGGACGGGCGGCCGGCCACCGGGGCCACCGCCATACAGATAGGCCGCCCGGCCAACATACTCAAGGGGCTCCGGGCGCTGGACTTTACCGGCGGGGTGGTGGCTACAGTGTCGGATGCGGAGATGCTGGACGCCATGTCGGTGGTGGGACTCAACGGGTTTGACTGCGAGATGGCCTCGGGGGCTGCGCTGGCCGGCATCAGGAAGCTGGTGCGGGACGGCACCATAATGCGGGACGACCGGGTGGTGGGCATACTCACCGGCCGACAGAAGGACCCCATGCTGTCGGTGGAGTACCACAACAACCCGGCCAACCGCTTTGCCCACCCGCCCAAGAACCGTGGTAAAGGTTAAATGGCAAACACGCGTACCAAACATGCCAAATGATGGTGGTATTGCACTAAATGAAGGCGGATGATTCCATGGCGGGCGCGGGGTTGCCGTGGTAGAGCTCTGGCTGCAGATCACGGGACTGGCCCTGCTTATAGGGCTCTCGTCGTTCTTCAGCGGCCTTGAGGTGGCGCTGGTGGGGACGCGGGACGCCAAGGTCAACCAGATTAGGAAGAGCGGTGTCAAGGGCGCCGAGGCACTCTACAAGCTAAAGTCCAACCCCGGCTGGATGATGTCCAGCGTCAACCTGGGAAACAACCTGGCCAACGTGGGCTCCTCGGCCTTGGCCACCAGCGTGGCGCTGAGCATCTTCGGCGAGACGGGGCTGGCCATCGCGGTGGGCGTCATGACGTTTCTGATACTGATATTCGGGGAGATCACCCCCAAGACGTACTGCAACGCCAACGCCACCAAGGTATCCCTGCGGTTCGCCGGGGTGCTCCTGGCGTTCAGCTATGCCCTGTGGCCGGTGGTAAAGATGTTCGAGAGGATCACCAGGCTCATGGTACGGCTGACCGGAAGCAGCTATCACGCGCCCCCAATCACCGAGGACGAGATACGCGGCATAGTGGAGCAGGGCCTCAAGGACAAGGCCTTGGAGAAGGAGGAGACCGAGATGGTCCACGGGGCGCTGCGCTTTGATGACATCACCATACGGCGCGTGATGACCCCCCGGGCCAAGATGGTGTCCATGCCCGAGAGCATCCTCCTGATGGACGCCCTTCCGGAGATAAACAAGACGTCCCACTCCCGCATACCCGTGTACGGCAGGGACTTTGATGACATCACCGGGTTCGTGCACGTAAAGGACATGCTGGCGACCATCGAGGGGGACTACCAGATAAAGTCGCTGGCGGATATAGCGCGCAAGCCGCTCTTCGTTCCGCAGGAGAGGACCGTCAGCCTGCTGCTCAAGGAGATGAGGGGCCTCAAGACCCACATGGCCATAGTGATAGACGAGCACGGCGGCGTGGACGGCCTGGTCACCATGGAGGACCTGCTGGAGACCATAGTGGGCGAGATAGAGGACGAGACCGACGCGGCGGCTCCTGCCGGGTACCAGAGGGTGGACAACGACACCATACTGGCCAGCGGCGACATGAAGATAGCAAAGGTGAACAAGATATTGGGCTCGTCCATACCCGAGGGGGCCGACTACGTCACGCTGAACGGCCTGCTGTACGCCCACCTCAGGAAGATACCTGCAACGGGCGACAGCGTTGCGGTCGGGGGCGTGAGCATGGAGGTGGAGGTGGCATCCCACAACAGGACCGAGAAGGTCCGGGTGCGGCGCGCCTGACTACCCTTCTATACCGGAATGAGTAAGTTCGTGATCAGGATCTGATCTAAACTAGCTATTAATGCTTCAAAACTACCGTACAGCCAT